>NZ_JBEXCW010000041.1:0-71255 GCF_040605435.1 Streptomyces sp. NPDC005574 | reverse complement strand
ACCCGAGTACATCCAGTACGCGGGCGATGCTCCGCCTTGCGACGCACCGCACCGGACGCCGCGAGCTTCCCGGCAAACCCTTCCGGTCACGGCACCAGGCGGGTTCGGGGCCCGGTCCTCCGACGGGGCCCCGAAGGTGGTCACTTGAGCTTGGCGGACTGGGCCTCCAGGACGGCGGCCGGCACGTCGTAGGCCTTCTTGGAGATCATCGCGCCGAAGTTGATCGTGTAGTACGACGCGATGGTGTTGCCGTGCCGCACGACCTCGCCGTGCAACGGGGCGGTGTCGCCGTCCTCCATGGCGCCGGTCGCGGCGAAGGCCACCGACGCGTCCCCCGCACCCGAGGGCTTCTCCGCGGAGACCTCGGTGAACTTCTGCTTCTCCCCGTCGGCGGTGGCCGTGAAGCCGCCCGCGCAGGCGGCGACCGCGTCGGAGACGCTCCCCATCACCTTCTCGGCGCCGTCACCGTCGTAGGAGGACAGGGCGACCGTGGTGACGGTCAGGCTGAAGGAGTCGGTGAGAGCGTCCTCGACGTCCTGACCGGACGCGTCGTCCACCGATGTGGAGGCCGCGGCCGAGGGCTTCGGCTTCTCGGTGGCCGTGCGCGCGGTCTCCGCCGCTGCGTCGCCCGGGGCGAGGCCGCTGAGGACGTACAACAGCGGTAGGCACTTGTCGTTGTCCGCCTTGACGGCGCTCCTGGACGGGCCGCCCTTCGCCGCCGCCACCCGGTACCCGGCCACGTCGCCCGGAGCGATGATCAGCTTCTTCAACTCGGCGGCGCCGAGCGCCTTCGCGGCACCGGCCGGCCGGCCGGAGGCCGAACTCCCGGCGGCCCCGGCGCTGTCGGCGCCCTCCGCGCCGCCTCCGCCGTTCGAGCTACCGCCGCATCCCGTGATGAGGGCGAGCGACAGCACGCTCACAGCCGCCGTGGCGGCCGCACGAACCCTCGATGATCTCTTCATGGACGGACTATGAGGTCCAAGTCAAGGAATCGTCAAGCAACTTAAAAGCCGAGGCGTTCCCGGCGCACCGAGTACACGACGAACCCGGCGCCCAGGGTCAGGAAGAGGGTGCCGCCGACGACGTACGGCGTGGTGTCGAAGCTGCCGGTGTCGGCCAGCCGGGGACCGGCCGCCGCCTCTCCGGCGCCCGTTGAAGCGGCCCGCGCCTGCGTCGTGACGGCGGGGGTGACATGGGTGGTGACCTGCGCGGACGGGGTCGCCGAGGATGCCGTTCTCGCCGGTTGGTCCCCGGTCGCGTTCGCGGACGGGACGAACCACAGGGCACCCAGCAGGGTGGCCGCGGCGGTGGCGGTCAGCAGTGGACGGCGAGCGGATGACACGGAATATCGATCCCCTTGTGGTGCTGGCGAATTGGCCGTGTGGGCCGATGGTAGTGAAAGGCGCGGGTCACGGGAAAGTCACGGGAGCCACGGGCCGTACGCTCCGCTCATGAGCACTGAAGAGACATCACGTTTTGTACGGCTTCGCGTGGAACTCGTCGTCGAGGTCGAGGACGAGGGCGCGCTGACCAAGGCCGCGCTGCGGCGCATCGCGGGTGACACCGATATGCCGGCCGATGAGCGGGTACACGCCGAAAGTGCTGTGACGGAAGACACCGCGGAGGCCCTGGCCTACCTCGTCGACCCGTTCGACCTGGTCAGCGAGGTGCCGGGGATCGAACTCGCGCAGGCTTCCTGGAGCAGCGAACAGATCGACTACGACCCGGATTCGCCGGACTGGGATCTCGACGGGGATGATGGCGACGAGTACGACGAGGACGCACCCGGCGAAGACCGGGCCGGCTGACGCGTCCGGGAGGTTCGTGACCCCGGGCGGCAACCGCCGGCCGGGGTTTCGTCGTCTCAGGGGGCGCACGGACCGAGATCCGCACCACCCGCCCCGGCGGACGTGGTGTGCCCCACACATGCGGGGAATGTGGAACGGGACGTACCGGTCGGAGCGTTGAGGTCTTGTCAACGGGGCTCGGGCTTTTTTGGGGAAATCGGCAACGATGGAGAAGCGTGTGATGACGGACAGTAAGCGGCGCAGGGGCCTGACGGTCGCGTCCGCACTGCTCGGTGGTGTGCTGGTGCTCTCGGCGTGCTCCAGCGGCTCCGACGCCTCAGGGGACGACGGAGGCAAGGACACCTCGCAGGCCAAGGTCGACGAGGCGGCTGCCAAGAAGACCTCCGAGGCCCAGATCAAGATCACGCCGAAGGACGGCTCGACCAACGCCTCCATCAACAACTCGGCGACCGTCACCGTGAGCAAGGGCTCCCTCACCCAGGTGGCGATGACGACCGCCGACGGCAAGGCCGTCGCGGGCGAGATATCCGCGGACAAGGCCAGCTGGAAGCCCAGCACCCAGCTGGAGCGCTCGACCACCTACAAGGTGACCGCGACCGCCAAGGACGCCGACGGCCGCGCCGCCCACGAGAACGGCACGTTCACCACGGTCTCCCCGAGCAACAGCTTCATCGGCAACTTCTCGCCGGAGGACGGGTCCACCGTCGGTGTCGGTTACCCCGTGTCGATCAACTTCGACAAGGCCATCACCAACAAGGCGGCCGTCCAGAAGGGCGTCACCGTCACCTCCAGCAGCGGCCAGGAGGTCGTCTGCCACTGGTTCAGCGCCAACCGCATGGACTGCCGGCCCGACGAGTACTGGAAGGAGAACTCCACCGTCACGCTGAAGCTCGCGCTCGACGGTGTCGAGGGCGCCTCCGGTGTCTACGGCGTGCAGCAGAAGACAGTCACCTTCAAGACCGGCCGCAACCAGGTCTCCTACGTCGACGCGAAGACCAAGCAGATGAAGGTCACGCAGGACGGCAAGACCATCAAGACCATCCCGATCTCCGCCGGTTCGCCGGACAACACGACCTACGAGGGTCAGATGGTGATGTCGGAGAAGTTCAAGGAGACGCGCATGAACGGCGCGACCGTGGGCTTCACCGACGACGACGGCAAGGGCGAGTACGACATCAAGGACGTGCCGCACGCCATCCGCCTGACCAACTCCGGCACCTTCGTGCACGGCAACTACTGGGGCGCCAAGTCCATCTTCGGCAGCGTCAACACCAGCCACGGCTGCGTGGGCCTGTCGGACACCAAGGGCGCCAACGACCCGGACACGGCCGCCTCCTGGTTCTACAACCACTCGATCCTCGGTGACGTGGTGGTCGTGAAGAACACCGGTGACAAGACGGTCGCGCCGGACAACGGCCTCAACGGCTGGAACATGGACTGGGCGCAGTGGAAGGCCGGTTCGGCCGTCTGACGTCCGCTCCGGTCCCCTTTCCGGACCGGTTTCCCACGGTTTTCCGATGCCGCCCTCTCAGGGGCGGCATCGGTGTTTCCGGGGTCGTCCACAGCCTTCTCATCGTTCTCTTATGCCGGGCTTATCGAAGCATCACGGTGCCTGCCTAGCTTTCGGCCATGTTCTTCACCTACCTGAGGCGCGAACTGCGCCGCCGTAGAAAAGCGGCCCTCGTCGTCGCCTCCGGACTCGCGCTGGGCATCGCGCTGGTCATCGTGGTCAGCTCCGTGTCGTCCGGCATGGGCAAGGCCCAGGACAAGGTCCTCCAGTCGCTGTACGGCCTGGGCACCGACATGACGGTCACCAAGGCCGCCCAGCCCCAGGCGAGCAGCTCGGACCGTCCGCGCTTCCAGTTCGACGCGCAGGCCGACGGCTCCGACAAGGAACAGAGCACCGACCGCGTCATGGTGCAGGGCTTCCAGACGCTGTCCGCCGCGACCGTCGGCAAGGTCGGCACCCAGTCCGGCGTGTCCGACGCGGTCGGCGGCCTGAGCCTGACGGTCCTCAAGGTCAGCGGCCAGTTCACCCGGGGCCAGTTCCAGCAGAACGGCAACGCCGGCGGCGGGCAGGGCGCCCCGGGCGGCAACGGCGGCGGCACCGGCCAGCCGCAGGGCGAAGTGCGGGGCGGCGGTGCCAACTTCGACGTCAACAACTACTCCGTCTTCGGCACCGACGTCACCCGGCCCGCCCTCGGCCCGCTGACCTCGTCGAAGATCACCAGCGGCCGTACGTTCACGACGAAGGAGACCGACGCCAAGGTCGCCGTCCTCGACTCGGCGTACGCCAAGGAGAAGAAGCTCAAGCTCGGCGGCACCGTCACCGTCAAGGGCGTGAAGTACAAGGTCATCGGCATCGCGACCGCCGACAGCGGTGACGCGGCCGCCAACGTCTACATCCCGCTCCGGCAGGCGCAGACGCTCAGCGACTCGAAGAACAAGGTCACCACGATCTACGTCAAGGCGGCCGACTCGCAGAAGATCGACGCCGTCAAGTCCACCATCCAGAAGAACATCTCGGGGACGACGGTCACCACCTCCGCCGACCTCGCGGACACCGTCTCCGGCTCCCTGTCCACCGCCTCCAGCCTCGCCACCAACGTCGGCAAGTGGCTGTCCATCGCGGTGCTCGTGGCCGCGTTCCTGGTCGCCGGCCTGCTCACCTCCTCGGCGGTCTCCCGCCGGGTGCGCGAGTTCGGCACGCTCAAGGCGCTGGGCTGGAAGTCGGGCCGCGTCACCCGGCAGGTCGTCGGCGAGGCCATCGTCAACGGCCTGGTCGGCGGCGCCCTCGGCATCGCGCTCGGCCTGGCCGGCGCCTATGTCGTCACCGCCATCAGCCCCACCCTCCAGGCCCAGCTGGGCGGCGGCACGGGCGGCGGAGCGGGCGGCCCCGGCGGCTTCGGCGGCCCGGGCCGGCAGGCCGCGGCCAAGACGCTCGACGTCGCGCTCACCGCACCCGTCAGCGTCACCACCATCGGTGTCGCGGTCGGCCTCGCGGTGGCCGGTGGACTGATCGCCGGTGCCTTCGGCGGCTGGCGCGCCTCCCGGCTGCGGCCCGCGGACGCCCTGCGCCGCGTCGAGTAGCAGCGCCCCCGCCCGGCCCGGGGCCCGTCGCGATCTGCCGACGGGCCCCGAACCCCTTCACGTATCCCAGGAGTTGGACCATGTACGAACTCAGAGGCGTCACCAAGCGCTACGCGCGGGGCAAGGAGACCGTCGACGCGCTCGCCGGTGTCGACCTGACCATCGCGGACGGCGACCGGCTCGTCATCCAGGGCCCCACCGGCGGCGGCAAGTCCACGCTGCTGCAGATGCTCGGCGGCCTCGACCGGCCGACCGCGGGCGAGGTCGTCCTCGACGGCACCGACCTCGCGAAACTCTCCGAGGCCAAGCTCACCCGGGTGCGCAGCGAGAACATCGGCTTCGTCTTCCAGAGCTTCAACCTGATCCCGACGCTCACCGCGCAGGAGAACGTCGAGACCGCCCTCGTACCACTCGGGGTGAAGGGCAGGGACCGGCGTGAGCGGGCCGCGGAGGCGCTGCGGTCGGTCGGCCTCGGTGAGCGGCTCGGGCACCTGCCGGGCGAGATGTCGGGTGGTCAGCAGCAGCGGGTGGCCATCGCGCGGGCGCTGGTGAAGCAGCCGAAGGTCCTGCTCTGCGACGAACCCACGGGAAATCTCGACGAGTCGATGCGCGACGAGATCATGGACGTGCTGGAGCGCATGTGGAAGGAGTTCGGGCTCACTTTCATCATGGTCACCCACGATTCGGCGATCGCGAAGAAGGCCCCGCGTCTCGCGACGATCCGCAAGGGAAAGATCACGGTGAAGGAGAACGCGACGAACGCGTAACAAGGTGCCGTTGGCAGGCACCTGTCTATTGAGGTCGGTGATCACCCCCCGGCATACTGCGTGTTCCGGGGGGTGCGCGTACACGCGTGCGAAAGCTCCCCCGGCCGGGTGAATAAGGGGAATGTCGCCCGGTACTTCCACGAGGGGGAGTTTTGCGCAGACAAGTGAAAAAGGCATGCGCGGCCACGATCGCCACGGCGGCCGCCGTGGCCCTGGCGGCGGGCATGACCAGCCCGGCGTCGGCGAAGGCCGAGCAGGCGAGTGCTCCGAAGGCTCAACTCACGTCGAAGCACCGCCTCACCCTGATCACCGGTGACCGCGTCGTGCTCGACACCAAGGGCCGGGTCGTCGGCCTGGAGCCCGCCAAGGGGCGCGAGCACATACCCGTCCAGACCCACAGGGCCGACGGACACACCTACGTCATACCGGCCGACGTCGCCCGTATGGTCGCGAACGGCAAGCTCGACGAGCGCCTGTTCGACGTCACCGAGCTCGACAAGGCCGCCACCCGCACGTCCCAGAAGCACGGTCTGAAGGTCATCGTCGGCTACAGCGGCGCCGCCTCGGCCACCAAGTCCGACGTCCGGGACGCGGGCAAGCTCCGCACGAACCTCAAGTCCCTGAACGCGGACGCCATCCAGACGCCGAAGCAGGACGCGCCCGAGCTGTGGGACGCGGTCACCAACGGCGACAAGACGGCCTCCGGCATCGCGCACGTCTGGCTCGACGGCGTCCGCAAGGCCAGCCTCGACAAGTCCGTGCCGCAGATCGGCGCCCCCACCGCGTGGGCCGCCGGCTACGACGGCAAGGGCGTCAAGATCGCCGTCCTGGACACCGGCATCGACGCGACCCACCCGGACCTCAAGGACCAGGTGATCGCGGCCAAGAACTTCTCCACCTCCGCCGACGCGACCGACAAGTTCGGCCACGGCACGCACGTCGCCTCCATCGCCGCCGGCACCGGCGCGAAGTCGGGCGGCAAGTACAAGGGCGTGGCGCCGGGCGCGAAGCTGCTCAACGGCAAGGTCCTGAGCGACGACGGCTACGGCGACGACTCGCAGATCCTCGCGGGCATGGAGTGGGCGGCCGAGCAGGGCGCCGACGTCGTCAACCTCAGCCTCGGCGGCGGCGACACCCCGGAGATCGACCCGCTGGAAGCCGAGGTCAACAAGCTCTCGGAGACCAAGGGCATCCTGTTCGCCATCGCCGCCGGCAACGACGGCGACTTCGGCGAGCAGACCATCGGCTCCCCGGGTAGCGCGGCCGCGGCCCTGACCGTCGGCGCGGTCGACGACAAGGACAAGCTGGCCTCCTTCTCCAGCCGCGGTCCCGGCCTCGACGGGCAGATCAAGCCCGACGTGACCGCGCCCGGCGTGGACATCACCGCGGCGGCCGCCCCGGGCAGCCTCATCGACCAGGAGGTCGGGGAGAAGCCGCCGGGCTATCTCACGATCTCCGGCACGTCGATGGCGACCCCGCACGTGGCGGGCGCGGCGGCGATCCTCAAGCAGGAGCACCCGGACTGGACGTACGCCGAGCTGAAGGGCGCGCTGACCGGCTCCGCGAAGGGCGGCAAGTACACGCCGTTCGAGCAGGGTTCGGGCCGCATCCAGGTCGACAAGGCCATCAAGCAGTCCGTGATCGCCGACCCCTCGTCGGTGAGCTTCGGACTCCAGCAGTGGCCGCACACCGACGACACGCCGGTCGCCAAGCAGCTGACGTACCGCAACCTCGGTACCGAGGACGTGACGCTGAAGCTGGCGGTGGCCGCCACCGACCCGAAGGGTCAGGCCGCTCCGGCCGGCTTCTTCAAGCTGGGCGCCACCACGGTGACGGTCCCGGCGGGCGGCAAGGCCTCCGTCGACCTGACCGCCAACACCAAGCTGGGCGGCACCACCGACGGCGCGTACTCCGCGTACGTGACCGCGACGGGCGCCGGCCAGACCGTGCGCACGGCGGCCGCGGTGCAGCGCGAGGTGGAGTCGTACGACGTCACGCTGAAGTTCCTCGACCGTGAGGGCAAGCCGGCGCAGTACTACGACGCCGACCTGGAAGGCGTCTCCGGTCTCGCCAAGGAGAAGTCCTTCTCCCCGTACGACGCCGACGGCACCGTCACCGTTCGCGTGCCCCGCGGCGGCTACGTCCTCAACAGCAGCCTCTACGTGGACCCGGCGGACTTCAGCAAGGGCGCCGACTGGCTGGCCCGTCCGAAGCTGAGCGTCACGAAGAACACGACGCTCACGCTGGACGCGCGCATCGCCAAGCCGGTCGACATCACCGTTCCGGACGCGGCGGCCAAGTCGGAGTTCGCGTCGCCCGAGTTCTCGATCGACACGCCCGACCTCGGGATGAGCTTCGGCTGGTTCCTGGATTCCTACGCCAACTTCCGCACGGCGCACCTCGGTCCGCAGGTCACCGACGGCTCGCTGAGCCAGCAGTGGGACAGCCACTGGAGCAGCGGCGCGGCCAAGGAGTACGACACCACGACCGGCGCCGCGGTCAAGCAGCTCGCCACCGGCTACACCAAGCACTACAAGGCGAGCGACTTCGCCAAGGTGAAGGTCGGCATGGGCTCCGGGGCCGGCGGCAAGAAGGGCTCGGTCTCCGCGACCGGCTGGCTGCCCGGGAGCTTCGGCGCGTCGTCCATGGGTATTCCGCAGGTCATCCCCGGCACCCGGACGCTGTACCTGTCCACGGCCGGCGGCGTGAAGTGGGGCCTGGACTTCGAGCAGTCGGGCGGTGTCGACCCGGACGGCTTCCCGATCTCCGAGGCGTACTACACGCTCGGCGCCTCGCAGACCTTCAAGGCGGGCCAGACCTACTCGAAGACGTTCAACACGGCCGTGTTCGGACCGCACCTCAACTCCGACTTCGGCATCTACCGCGACGGCAACAGCATCTCCGGCTACATCCCGCTGTTCGCCGACGGCAAGACCCACGCGGGTTCCTCCGACTTCACCTCGGTCACCTCGACCCTGTACCGCAACGGCACCAAGGTCGGCTCCAACGACGACCCGCTGTTCGGTGAGAAGGAGTTCAAGGTCCCGTCGGGCGACGCCGCGTACAAGCTGACGACGTCGGTCAAGCGCAGCGTCAGGATCGCGGCGGCCTCCACCCGCGTCGACACGAGCTTCACGTTCCGCTCGAAGAAGACCGCGGACATGGTGAAGCTGCCCGTCTCCGTCGCCCGCTTCGCGGCGACCACCGGCCTGGACAACCGGGTCGAGGCCGGCAAGACGGTCACGTTCCCGGTCGTCGTCGAGGGCGCGGCCAAGGGCAGCAACCTCAAGTCGCTCGCGGTGTACGTGTCCTACGACTACGGCCAGACCTGGAAGAAGGTCACCGTGGTCAACGGCAAGATCAAGGTCAAGAACCCGGCGAAGGGGAAGGCCATCTCCTTCCACGCGAAGATCGCCGACAAGAAGGGCAACAAGTCGACGGTCTCGATCTACAACGCCTACTACGGCAAGTAGGACGACCGCCGCGGGGCGCAGACCCCGCGACGGTCGGTAGGCCGTGAGCGAACGGCCCACCGGAGGTACCGCCTCCGGTGGGCCGTTCGTGTTTGTGTGAACCCATGACCACACACACCGTCGAGTACATCCGCTACCGCATCCCCGAGGACCGCTCGGCGGAGTTCCTCGCCGCCTACACCCGGGCCGGCGCGCTGCTCGCGGCGGCGCCCGAGTGTCTCGACTACGAGCTGGCGCGCAGCGAGGAGGACTTCCAGCACTTCATCCTGCGGATCACCTGGACGTCGAGCGAGGCCCACCTGGAGGGCTTCCGGAAGTCGGAACTGTTCGACGACTTCCTCGCCGAGATCCGCCCCTACACCGGCGACATCGAGGAGATGCGCCACTACAAGCCGACGGCCGTGCGGGGGACGGGCTCGGCCGTACCGACCCTCTACGACTGGGCGGGCGGCGCCGAGGCGTTCACCCGGCTCACCGCAGTCTTCTACGAGAAGGTCCTGCGCGACGATCTGCTGGCCCCCGTGTTCGAGGGTCTGGCCGCCGAGCACGCGGCGCATGTCGCGCTCTGGCTCGGCGAGGTCTTCGGCGGGCCTACCGCCTACTCGGAGACCCAGGGCGGCCACGGCCACATGGTCGCCAAGCACGTCGGCAAGAACATCACCGAGGCGCAGCGCCGCCGCTGGGTCGAGCTGATCCAGGACGCGGCGGACGAGGCCGGCCTGCCGGCCGACGCCGAGTTCCGCTCGGCGTTCCTGGCCTACGTGGAGTGGGGCACCCGGCTCGCGGTCCACTTCTCCGGCCCCGGGGCGACACCCCCGGCGGAACAGCCGGTGCCGAGGTGGACCTGGGGGGCCATGCCGCCGTACCGGGGATGACCCGGGCCGCGGACGGTGCCGTCACGCCGACGGCGCCGGCCTGCCCGTCCCCGACCGGGTGGCGTCCGCGCCCCAGCTCGCCAGCAGCCGCAGCGCCTCCGCCGAGGGCGAGGACGGCTCCGCGTGGTAGATCAGCATGCTCTGCTCGCCGTCGTCGGGCAGCCGGAACGACTCGAACCGCAGGGCCAGTTCACCCACCAGGGGATGGTGCAGCAGCTTGACGCCGTGACTCTTCTCCTTGACGTCGTGCGTGGCCCACAGCCGCCGGAACTCCTCGCTCTTCACGGAGAGTTCGCCCACCAGGGCGGACAGCCGCGGGTCGTCCGGATGGCAGCCCGCGTCCATGCGCAGCGCGCACACGATGTCGATCGCCTTCTGCTCCCAGTCCACGAACAGGTCGCGGTACTCGGGGCGCAGGAAGACGAGCCGCGCCCAGTTGCGCTCCGCGGGCGGCAGCTCCGACCAGTCGCCGAAGACCGCGGCCGCCATCCGGTTCCACGCCAGGATCTCGGTGCGCCTGCCCACGACGTACGACGGGACGCCGTCCATCGTGTCCAGCAGTTGCCGCAGCGAGGTGCGCACCTGCTGGGGCCGCGCCGAGGACTTCTTCTTGTGCTGCTTGGGCTTCGCGAGGTGGGTGAGGTGCGCGTGCTCGGCGTCGCTGAGCCGCAGCGCGCGGGCGATCGAGTCGAGCACCTCCGCCGACACGTTCCGCCCGTTGCCCTGCTCCAGGCGCGTGTAGTACGCCACCGACACCCCGGCGAGCTGCGCGAGCTCCTCCCGGCGCAGCCCCGGCACCCGGCGGTGCCGCCCGAAGCCGTGCAGCCCGACGTCCTCCGGCTTGAGCCGGGCCCGCCGGGTGCGCAGGAACTCGCTGAGCTCGGCGCGCCGGTCCAGGGCCGTGCCGGTGTTCGCGGGCTCGGACAGGGGGGCGGGCGTTTCGTCCATACGTCCAGTATTCACGGTCGTACGTCCACGAGCCTGACCCCGCCGGTGGTAGGCACAGCGAACGTAGGCAGAGGCGTGGGCTGGGTGAAGTCCGGTACTTCGGGCAGGCTGGACGGCGTGCCCGGAACAGAGCAGTAGGCAGCCGGGCACGCATTCCGTAACCCCCTAGGAGACCCCCGGCATGACCACCGTCGCCGCGTACGCCGCCCCCGCCGCCAAGGCTCCGCTGGAGCGCACCACGATCGAGCGCCGTCCGGTCGGCGAATTCGACGTCCTGATCGACGTCAAGTTCGCCGGCATCTGCCACTCCGACATCCACCAGGCCCGCGAGGGCTGGGGCGAGGCGATCTTCCCGATGGTCCCCGGCCACGAGATCGCCGGCATCGTGACCGAGGTCGGTTCCGGTGTCACGAAGTTCAAGGTCGGTGACCGCGCGGGCGTCGGCTGCCTGGTCGACTCCTGCCGTGAGTGCGACAACTGCAAGGCCGGCCTGGAGCAGTACTGCACCGTCGGCGGCGTCGGCACCTACAACGCCGTCGGCAAGGACGGCGAGCCCACCTACGGCGGCTACTCCGAGAAGATAGTCGTCGACGAGAACTACACCCTGCACATCCCCGAGGGCCTGAAGCTGGAGGAGGCCGCGCCGCTGCTGTGCGCCGGCATCACCACGTACTCCCCGCTGAAGCACTGGAACGCCGGCCCCGGCAAGAAGGTCGCCATCCTCGGCATGGGCGGCCTCGGCCACATGGGCGTCAAGATCGCCCACGCGCTGGGCGCCGAGGTCACCGTGCTCTCGCAGTCGCTGCGCAAGAAGGAGGACGGCCTCAAGCTGGGCGCCGACCACTACTACGCCACCAGCGACCCGGAGACCTTCAAGGAACTGCGCGGCACCTTCGACCTGATCCTGTCGACGGTCTCCGCCCCGCTCAACCTGGACCAGTTCCTGGCCCTGCTCAGGACGGACGGCGCCTTCGTGAACGTCGGCGCGCCCGAGGAGCCCGTCGCCCTCAACCTGTTCTCCGTGATCGGCGGCCGCAAGACCCTCGCCGGCTCCGGTATCGGCGGCATCCAGGAGACCCAGGAGATGCTGGACTTCTGCGCCGAGCACGGCTTCGGTGCCGAGATCGAGCTGATCAGCGCCTCCGAGATCAACGAGGCGTACGAGCGGGTGCTCGCCAGCGACGTCCGCTACCGCTTCGTCATCGACACGGCGACGATCTGACACCCCCGTCCCGAAGCCCGGGCCCCGACGGCGTGCGCGCCGCCGGGCCCCGGGCTTTCGGCACGGCGCCCCGCGCGCCGTCACCCGCCCCGGCGATACGGGCGGCCATCGCCTGCTTCTCCCCGCCCCTGCCCCTGCCCCGGCTGTACGGCGGCCACCGCCTGCTTCTCCGCGCCCCTGCCCCGGCTGTACGGCGGCCACCGCCCGCGTGTCCCCGCCCCTGTCCAGGCCCCGGCAGGTTCGGGTCCCCGACCGGGATCTTCAGCGGGGTCGGCGCTCAGCTGTCGTCGCGGGGGCCGAGCCACGCGGGCCGACCGGCTCGGGAGCCGTGACGGGACGGCCGCCGACCGCGAAGGTCTCACCGGCCCGGTAGGACCGTACGAGCACCTCACCTCGCGCACCGGGCGCGGGCCGGACGGAGTGCGCGCGCCCCCGGCCGTGGACGCGGGCGAGCCGGCCGCGGGCGTCCACCTCGACCATGGTGTTCTCGTCGACGGCGACACCGTGCGGGAGGGCGTCCCGGACGACGGCGGTGATCAGCCGGGGCAGGGTCCCCCACTGCGCCGCGTGCACGTCCACGGTGAACGGCACGCGCCCGAGACCGGTCCGCACCTCGACCTCCGCCAGATCCTCAGCCGTGTCCTCGGGACACACCGCGACCCCGCCGGCCAGCCAGCCCCCGACCAGCGCCCGGTCCGCCGCCACGGCGGCGCCGGCCGAGAAACCGGCGTACGGCAGGTCCCGCGCGGCGAGACAAGGCGGCAGCCCGCCGCCCAGCACCTCCTGGTACGCGGGTGTCAGCCCGCCGCAGACGAGGAGGCCGTCCAGGCTGTCCGCCCCGGCGCCGAGCCGCTCGCCGAACTCTTCGCCGAGCGGCACGAGCAGCGGCACGGGCGTGCAGTCCGCGTCGACGGACCGCAGCACGGCGGCGTACCGGGCGAACTGCTCGGCCCCGTCGCCCTCGTCGACGATCAGGCACCCGATCCGGGGCGCGACCCCGGCGGCCCGCAGGAACGGGCCGTGGACGGCTCCGGCGGCGCCCGGGTCCCACCCGCCACCGACCAGGAACGTACGGCTGCCCGTCGGCACCGCGGTCGGTTCGCTCGCGTCCGGGTCCGGCCGCCCGGCCGTCAACTCCGCCGCCCGCGGAGTCCGGTGATTCCGTCGTAGGCGGCCATCACGAGTTCCAGTCCCCGGGTGTCACCGGCGGGTTCGCGCATCTGGTTGGTCACGTACGCCACGGCCATCCTGTTGTCGGGCTCGATCATGACCAGGGAGCCGCCCCAGCCGCCCCAGCCGTAGGTGGTGCCGAACAGCCCGTAGCCCATACCCCAGCGGACCGGCATCCCGAGGACGCGGTCCTCGCCCTGGAACTGCTCCTCCCACGCGCGGTCCACCCCCGCCGGTGACAGCAGCCGGACCCCGCGCACCGCTCCCGCGCACGCCGTCACCGACTGCACGAGGGCGACCGAGCGGGCGTTGCCGAACCCGCTCGCGGCCGGGATCTGGGCCCGCCGCCAGGCCACCGAGTTGCCGTCCCGGACACGGAGGGTGAGGGGGTCGGTGGCCGCGGCGCCGCCGGTGGGGCGGCCGGGGGCGCCGGCGGCGTAGTCCTCGGTCCGCGACGGGGGCGGGACCGTGAGCGCCACCCGGGGGTCGTGCTCGGCGGCCAGCCCGATGTGGAAGTCGGCGCCCAGCGGCCCGGCCACCTCGTCCGCGAAGAAGTCCCCGACACCGCGGCCGGTGATCCGGCGCAGGACCTCACCCACCAGGAACCCCTGGGTGAGGGAGTGGTAGCCGGCGGCACTGCCCGGCTCCCAGTGCGGAGCCTGGGCGGCCAGGCGGGCCGTGGCGGTGGGCCAGTCGAAGACGTCCCCGACCGTCATCGGCCCCTCGAAGTGGGGCAGGCCCGCGGTGTGCGAGAGCAGGTGCCGCACCAGGACGCCGTCCTTGCCCGCGGCGGTGAACTCCGGCCAGTACCGCCCGACCGGGGCGTCGAGGTCGAGTTCGCCGCGGTCGGCCAGGATCAGCGCGCACAGCGCCGTCATCGTCTTGGTGACGGAGAAGACGTTGACGATCGTGTCCCGCTGCCACGCGCGGGTGCGGTCCGCGTCGGCGAAGCCGCCCCAGACGTCGACCACCGGCTCGCCGTCCACGAAGACCGCGACCGAGCCGCCCGCGTCCCCCTCGTCCAGCAGCGCGGCCAGTGCGCGCGGCACCGCCGAGAACAGTTCGTCGTACGAGCCCTGGATGTCGGCCATGGGAGGTATTCAGCCCCTGCCCGACATCCGGGGCAAGCGAATTTCCGGGCCCCGCCGGCCCCGGCGGGGGAGCGGCTACCCCTTGACGAAGTCCAGCAGCGCCGGGTTGACGACCTCCGGATGCGTCCAGGCGATGTTGTGCGGGCCTCCCCGCACGGTCACGAAGGTGAGGTCCTTGATCAGTTCGGGCAGCCGCGCGGCGGTGCTCTCGTAGGGCAGGATCCGGTCGGCGTCCCCGTGGATGAGGAGGGTCGGCACGTCGATCTTGGGGAGGTCCTGGCGGAAGTCGGTCAGCCAGGTGTCCACACACGCGTAGGCGGCGTGCGCCGAGGCCGCGACGGCCGTGTTGAAGCTGTTGTTCCACGCCTGGTCGCTGATGCGGGTGCCGCGGTAGGTGTCGACGTTGTAGAAGTTGTCGAGGAAGTCCTTGAAGTAGGCCGGCCGGTCCTTGACGACGGCTTCCTTGATGCCGTCGAACACCGACCGGTCGACGCCCTCCGGGTTGTCGTCGGTCTTCAGCAGGAACGGCGGGATCGCCCCCATAAGCACCGCCTTGCTCACCCGCCCCGACCCGTACGTGCCCAGGTAGCGCGTGACTTCACCGGTCCCCATGGAGAACCCGCACAGGATCACGTCGGGCAGGGCCAGCTGGTCGAGGAGCGCGTTGAGGTCCGCGGCGAACGTGTCGTAGTCGTAACCGATCGTCGGCTGGCTGGAGTTGCCGAAGCCCCTGCGGTCGTAGGTGATGACCCGGAAGCCGGCGTTCAGCAGCTCCCGCTCCTGCTTCTCCCAGGAGTGCCCGTTCAGCGGGTAACCGTGGACCAGCACGACGGGCTGTCCGCTGCCGTGGTCCTCGTAGTAGATGTCGATCGGAGTGCCGTTCTCCTGGCCCACGTTCACGATGGCCATGCTCCACCTCAGTTCTCGTTCGCTGCCCCGTTCCCGGCCGTGTCGCGCCGGCGACCCACGTCGCCGGCCGGAAGCAGCACATTCATCCATGAATGCACCGAACGGGTGATTTCGCTACCGGGGTGGGCGTCGGCCCCGCGAGTGCACGCCGGCCTGCCCGTCCGCCTGCCCTGAAGTCCCTCGCCAGACCGGAACCCCCCGGCGATACTCCCTGCTCATGGACGGCTCATGGGCGCTCACGGGCGACCTGCGGGCGGCTCACGGGCGCGAGGCTCCCCACCGGGAGACGCGTGCCGCCCGCCCGCACCGCTCACACCGGCGAACCCGTGCCGCGCGCACCGGACCGCCCGTCCCGCCCGCACCGGGAGGTTCACGGCGCCCGCGTCCCCTTCGCGACCCGTGACCCGTCCGCCGCGCCCCCACCCCGCGACCTCATGCAGAAGACCTTCTGGAGACCCACCCCATGAAACTCACCACGCGTCTCACCCTCACGACCGCGGCCCTCGCCACGGCGGCCGTCGCCACGCTCTCGGGCGCGACGGCCGCGACGGCCGGCCAGGCCGCCGCGCAGCCCGCCCACATCGGCGTCGAGGTCCCCGCCGCGCTCAAGGTTCCCGACGGCAACCGGCTCACCGGCGTCTACTCCGCCGAGGGCGTCCAGACCTACACCTGCGCCGACGGCGCCTGGAAGCTGCTGGAGCCCGCCGCCACCCTGTGGGCCAGGAACGACCGCTCCCACCGGCCCGTCGCCCTCCACTCCCGCGGCCCGGTCTGGGTGTCCACGCGGGACGGCAGCGCCGTCAACGCCACCGCCGTAGCCAACTCGCCCAAGGCCGGCACCATCCCCGAGCTCCTGCTCCGGTCCACCGCCACCCGCGGCGAGGGCACCTTCGCCGACGTCTCCTACATCCAGCGCCTCGGCACCCACGGCGGTGTCGCCCCCACGACCGCGTGCGCGGGCACCGACCAGACCGCCGTCCCGTACTCGGCGACGTACGTCTTCTACAAGCCCGCGAAGTGACGCGGTAGCCGCGCCGGACCCCGTGGTCCGACAAAGCGGACGTGTCGCCCGCCCCCGGGCTCCCGGCCCTCCGTTAAGCTCGCGCCGCCACACAGGTTCGAACTTGACGGAGGGCGTGACGGCGAGGATCAATCGAGAGCGCCTCGTCAGGACGCTGACGTTCTGGCTGCGTCCTGCGTTCGCCCTGCGTGTCGTCAACCGCTTCCAGAAGATCGTCGGGTTCGACCGCTCGATGGCCCTGGCCTCCAGCGCGCTCACCGCGGTGATCCCCCTGGCCATCCTCAGCGGAGCCGTCCTCGGCGACGCCGTGCACTACGACCCCGCGCAGCGGATCATCAAGCGCTACCACCTCACCGGCGCGGGGGCCGACGCCGTCGACTCACTCTTCGCCCCCGCGAAGGACACGACCGCCGGCGTGGGCGTCTTCGGGTTCGTGTTCCTGACGATCTCCGTGCTGAGCTTCGCGCGCGCCACCCAGCGGCTCTTCGAGCAGACCTGGGAACTCAAGCCCCTCAGTGTGCGCAACACCCGCAACGGCCTGTACTGGACCCTCGCCCTGGTCGCCTACACGGTGATCGCGGGCTGGATCGCGGCGGTCCTCGGCGGCCACACGGTACGGCTGGTCGCCCTCGCCTGCCAGCTCCCGGTGACCGCCGTGTTCCTCGTCTGGAGCGGGTGGATCCTGTCCGCGAAACGGATCGCCTGGCGCCACCTGATCCCCTTCGGCGTCACCGCCGCCGTGCTGGCGGCGGCCTGGTCCGTGGCCGCGACCGTCTACCTGCCGCGCGTCTTCAACTCCTCCGTCGCGCGCTACGGGGTCGTCGGCGCCGTCTTCGCGCTGATCTCGGCCCTGTTCACCGCGATGCTCGGGCTGGTCGCGTCGGCGGCGCTCGGACGCGAGGTGCGGGACGAACTGAGCCGCATCCGGCAGGGACTGCGCCCCTCCGACAACGAGGTCCGCCGCCAGTGGGACACCCTGGTCGAACAGACCGGCTCGCGCTGGCGCAAGGTCCGGGCCCAGGCGTCCTACCGCCGGGGCAGGAACGGGGGCGGCGACGCGGGCGGGGGCGGGGGCGGGGGCGGGGGCGCGGACAAGGGTGCGGACCGCTAGTCGGCCGTACGGCCGTCGGGCCGTCATCGGGCGGTCGGTGACCGGTCGCCGACCGGTCACCGAAGGCCGGCGGGTCCCGCCCTCCACCCCACCCGCCGCATTTTCCCCGTGCACGAACCTTGACGCTCTCGGAGACGCACACTTAGCTTCGGAGCGATTTAAACGATTCAAAACCGTAGGCCACTTGAGGGCCCACTCCGTGCTGCCCTCCGGGAGAGTGAACCAGACGCATGAACGACCACTCCGCAGCTCACCCGAGACCGGGCTTCCGCCGTCGTGCGCTGCTGGGTGCCGCGATGGCGACGGCCGCCGCCGGGGCGCTCGACTGGGGCGTACCCGCCGTCGCCGTGGCGGACGCCGCGACCTCCACCGGCATTGAACGTTTCAATGCGGCGATCTTCGCCCGGCCGGAACGAGCCGCGGCCCCCAGGTTCCGCTGGTGGTGGCCGGACGGACTGGTGCAGCCGGACGAGATCAGGCGCGAGATCGACCAGATCGCGGACGCCGGGTTCGGCGGCGCGGAGATCGCCGCCGTGCACCACAGCGTCAGCGACACCTCCGTCCTCGACACCGCCAAGCACGGCTGGGGCGGCGCGGCCTGGGTCGCCGGCGTCGAGGCCGCCCTGAGCCAGGCGGCCCGGCGCGGAATCACCGTCGACCTGACGATCGGCCCCAGCTGGCCGGCCGCGGTGCCGGGCATCACCCCCGACAGCGACGCGGCCGTCAAGGAACTCGCCTACGGCACCGTCACGTTGGCCGCCGGCAGCACCTGGTCCGGCCCGGTGCCGGCCCCCGTGTACGCGGCGGCCTCCCAGGTGACCGAGCAGCACCTGCTGCTGGTGCAGGCGGCCCGGGTCGACACCGCCCACTCCACCCGCAAGGAGACCGGCCTCGACCAGGACTCCGTGCGGGACCTGACCGCCGACGTCAGGGACGGCACCCTCAACTGGACCGCGCCCGGCGACGGCACGTACGTCCTCATCTCGTACTGGGTCCGCGGTTCGGGCCAGACCCCCGAGGCGGGCCCGCACACCGACCCGCCCGCCTACGTCGTCGACCACTTCAGCGCGGCCGGCACCCGCGCGGTGACCGACTTCTGGGAAGCGCACATCCTCACGCCCGCCGTCCGCCGTCTGCTGAAGGTCTCCGGCGGAGCGCTGTTCGAGGACTCCATCGAGCTGGAGACCGACGGACTCCAGTGGACGCCGGGCCTGCCGGAGGCGTTCGAGCGGCACACCGGGCGCTCCCTGCTGCCACTGCTGCCCGCCGTGATCCTCGGCCACAGCAACCAGGTCTTCGCCTTCGAGGCCGCCGCCACCCGGCAGATCCGGCACGACTTCTGGGAGACCGTCTCCGGCCTCTTCAACGAGCACCACGTCACGGCGCTGCGCACCTGGGCCCACCGACTCGGCCTGGAGCTGCGCTCGCAGCCGTACGGCCTGCAGACCGACGCCATCGCCTCCGCCGCGCTCCTGGACATACCCGAAGGGGAGTCCCTCGGCTTCAAGAACCTCGACGACTACCGCTGCCTGGCGGGCGGCCGGGACATGGCCGGCCACACCGTGCTGTCCTGCGAGGCGGGCGCGTACGCGGGCGGGGCGTACAGCACCACCTGGCAGAAGTTCCTGCGCACCATGGGCGGGGCCTACGCCGCGGGCGTCAACCAGACCGTCATCCACGGCTTCTCCTACGCCGAGCTGCCGGGCGTCAAGTGGCCCGGCTACGCCGCCTTCACCCCGTACAAGGGGACCGCGGGCTACGGCGAGTCCTGGGGTCCCCGGCACGCCACCTGGAAGCACGTCCCCGACATCGCCGCCTGCCTCAGCCGCGTGCACGAGGTCCTCCGGACCGGGCGGCCCCGCGCGGACGTCGCGGTCTTCCGGCAGACCGGTTACTCCGCCACCGGCATCGGCGCCTCCTGGTTCACGGCGAGCGGCATCACCTCCGGCTGGACCCACCAGTTCCTCAGCGGCCCCCTGCTCGACCTGCCCTCGGCGACCGTGCGCCGCGGACGGCTCGCCCCCGGCGGGCCCGCCTACAAGGCCCTCTTCGTCGAGGGCGACTTCTTCTACGGCTCCAGCATCACCCTCGCCCTCTCCGACGCCCGCGCCCTGCTGCGGCTGGCCCGGGCGGGCCTGCCAGTCGTCATGCTCGGGGCCTGGGACACCGTCGTACCGTCCGGCCTGCCCGGGACCGGGGAGGCCGAGGAGCTGCGGTCCGTCGTCGGCCGGTTGCTCGCCGAGCCGCTGGTCCGGCAGGTGAGCGACAAGACGGCCGTACCCACGGCTCTCGCCGACCTGGGCGTGACGCCCGACGTCCGGTACGCGACCTCCTCCACCCTCCTCAACTTCCACCGGGTGGCCGACGGCGTCGACTACTACTACCTCTGCAACGGCAAGCACGCCGAGACCGTCAAGCCGGCCGTGGCGGCCATCGACCACGACGTCACCCTGACCCGCACCACCGCCGGGG
Organism: Streptomyces sp. NPDC005574; assembly: GCF_040605435.1. Taxonomy (NCBI): domain Bacteria; kingdom Bacillati; phylum Actinomycetota; class Actinomycetes; order Kitasatosporales; family Streptomycetaceae; genus Streptomyces; species Streptomyces sp. NPDC005574. The sequence goes on along the minus strand of NZ_JBEXCW010000041.1, from coordinate 51,298 downwards.
CCGTGCCGTACCTCCTCGACCCGTGGTCCGGCCGGATCGAACGCGTCGGCCGCTACACCGAGGACGACGACACCGTCACCGTGCGCGTCGCCCTCCAGCCGGGCCAGATGCGGATCGTGGCGCTCGGCCGGCCCGGTCTGTTCGGCGACCGCGACGGCAACCGCCCGCACGCGGTCGCGAGCGAGGCGGAGGAGGTGCGCTTCACCGGGTCCGGCCTCACCGTCCGCGCCTCCGCGTCCGGCACGTACCGGACCGTCCTGTCTCAGGGACGCACCGTCACCACGACCCTGCGGGACGTCCCCGCCGCCACCGAGCCGACCTCCTGGCACCTGCACGTCGAGGACTGGCGCCCCGGCACCACGGCCACGGGCACCACGATCGTGGAGCACGACCTCGACCTGGACGCCCTGCTGCCCTGGTCGCAGATCCCCGAACTCGCCGACGTCTCCGGCATCGGCCGCTACCGCACCACCGTCACCCTCGGCGAAGGCTGGAGCGGCGGCCACGGCGCCCACCTCGAACTCGGCACGGTCACCGACACCTGCCGGGTCACCGTCAACGGCCACCGCCTGGACCCGGTGGACCAGATCCACCCCGTGGTGGACCTCGGCGGCCTGCTGAAGCAGGGCCGCAACATCATCGAGATCGAGGTCGCCACCCCCCTCGCCAACCGCCTCCGCACCACCGACCCCACGGTCTACGGCACCCTGACCCGAGCGCCCTACGGCCTCCAGGGCCCCGTCCGCCTGGTGCCGTACGGGGAGGACCGGATCGCGTGAAGGGCCACCCTGAGCGACCCGAACGCCGGCCGCCCGCCCGGTCGGCCGGGCCTGGAATCGCCGGGGCCCCTCGTGCGTTGAGGGGGGTGGGCCCGAGGGTGGCGGTGTGTGCGCCGGGTGGCCCGGATGATCGAGCTGACTTATGGAGGAGGGCCGATGGCTGCGCAGACGCAGAGGGCCGTGCTGGCGGGCGGATGCTTCTGGGGGATGGAGGATCTGATCCGCCGGCTCCCGGGAGTGGAGGCGACCCGGGTCGGATACACCGGGGGTGACGTGCCGAACGCGACGTACCGCAACCACGGCACGCACGCGGAGGCCATCGAGATCCTCTTCGACCCCGAGCAGACCGACTACCGCGCGATCCTGGAGTTCTTCTTCCAGATCCACGACCCGAGCACCAAGAACCGTCAGGGCAACGACATCGGTCTCAGCTACCGCTCGGCGATCTACTACGTGGACGACGAGCAGAAGCGGGTCGCCGAGGACACCATCGCCGACGTGGACGCCTCCGGACTGTGGCCGGGCAAGGTCGTCACCGAGGTGGAGCCCGTCGGTCCCTTCTGGGAGGCCGAGCCGGAGCACCAGGACTACCTGCTGCGATACCCGGACGGCTACACCTGCCACTTCCCCCGCCCGGGATGGCGGCTGCCCGCCCGCGCGGAGGGCTGACGCCGAGGCCGCCCGGCGCCGGGCGGAGACCGACCGACAGCGCCGGGCGCGAGGTGGCGACGCCTCGCGGGGTCCGACCCCCGGCGCGATTCACGCGCCGGGGGTGAGCAGTGCCCGCAGCGGGGCGGTGTCGGGGGCGTCGGCGACCGCAGACACGACAGCGGCGTCCAGGTCGGTTCTGGTGCCGTCGGCTGCCGGGGGCAGATGCGGGACGGCCGCGCGCTCCCAGGAGAACTCCCAGCGCAGCAGTGAGCGGGCGCTGAGCTCGGCCAGAGCCATGCTGCTGAGGGACTTGTGCAGGGTGGGGCGGACGAACGCGCGGAAGGCCCGGCACTGCGCGTCCACCGCGTGGTCGGACACCGGCAGCCGCTTCGCCAGCTGCCACAGGCCGCCGTCCTCTATCACCCGCAGCAGCGCGGGAATCGTCGGCCGGTCCTCGGTGTACAGGGCGAGCGCCCGTTGCAGGGGCGTACTGCTGGAAGCGAGGGAGGCGGCCATCGTGCGGTCGAGCAGTTCCTGCCAGTCGCGGGTGCGCTCGTGGTGTCGCAGGTCGTCCGCGAGGCAGGTGTCCTCCAAAGCGGTCATGATCCGCTCCGGGTCGTAGAGCAGGCTGAGGGCCGCGCCCCGGGCCTCGTGCGTACGCCCGTCGTCGGGCAGCTCCTCGATCCGGCGGACGCGGTCGGCGAGCGGCGGATGGGAGTCGTACGGCGACGAGGGCCCGGCGGACGGGTCCGCGCGCAGCCCGGCCATCTCCAGCCGGCGGGCGCTGAGCATGCGGCCGAAGCCGCCGAACACCTCACCGCGCGGGGGCAGCAGTCCCGCGCCCGAGCCCAGCATCGCGTAGTTGACCCTGTAGAACCCGAACGCGGCCTCCAGCACCGGGAGTTCGCGCAGTGCCGACGCTGTGGCGTCCCGGCCGGCGACCCGGACGGCGGCGGCATCGGCGGCGTACTCCTGACGGCGGGCCACGGCGAGTGTGGAGCGGAGGCAGAGCCGCGCGTACGCGGAGGGGATCCGCTCGCGCGCGGCGGCCCGGTCGGCCCGCCGCCCGATGCGCGTGACCGTGCGCAGGGCGTGGGTCCGGGCGCGCAGGGCGAGGGTGGCGAAACGGGTACCGGCGTCGGCCCGGTGGCCCAGTTCGTGTGCGAGGACCGCCCGCAGCTGAGCCTCCGACAGGCCCTGCACCAGCGGTACGCCGAGGTGCAGGCGGAGCGGCCCCGGCAGCAGTCCGAACAGGCGGACGGCCTCGGACACGGAGGCGTCGACCTCGGCGGTGAGCACGATGCGGGACGGGACGCGGGTGCCGACCCCGTCGGCCAGTTCCCTCACGGTCCGCCAGAGTTCCGGCTGGTCGGCCTCCGTCACCGTCAGCCCCGCCGTCGCCTCGCCCCGCTCGGCGCGCGGCGTCCGCAGGCCGCGTACCAGGAGAACGGCGAGGACGGCCGGCAGCAGCGTGACCAGCGTCAGCGCCGCCGCGACCGCGCCGGGCGCGTACCGGTGCAGCAGGTGGTCACCGGTGGCGAGCAGCACCGGCGGCAGCCCGCCGAGCAGGAGGAAGCCGGCGAGCGGCGGAAGAGCGCGGAACGCGCGCGGCGTCGTCCCCATCGGGCAGAGATCCCCCCACAGGACGGATCCGAGGATCGCGAGAACCCGGAACAGCGTCGGTCGGCATGAGTCGGCCCGGTGGTCGCGCGAGGCACGGGATGTGCGTGCTCATGACCAATACGGGTTGAGGGCGGAGTATGACCGACCGGTCCGCCGCGGAGCAACACACGCACCGCGGCACGGCGGCGGCACGTCACTGCGGGAGCGTCGCCGGGCTGCCGCCGTTCGCCTCGTAGCCCGCGACCGCGAGAGCGCGGTAGACCGCGAACTCCCCGGCCGGGTCGGCGGTCAGGGTCCAGGGCAGCGCGCCCACGTGCCCGTCGACGTGTATCAGCTGGTTCATGGCCTCCGCCCAGCGCTCGGAACGCACCAGGAAGAAGATCAGCAGGTGGCGGACGTGCGCGAGCATCGGGTCGTCGGAGCGCGCCGAGTGCACGGCGTGCAGCGCGCCGTGCATCGCCTTGGTGACGACCTCGCTCTGGTAGAAGCTGCTGACCAGGTTCACCTCGGGCAGGTGCTCGAAGACCGAGAACAGCGGCATCGCGGCGAGCAGGGAGCCATGCGGGGCGCGGGCGGCGGCGGCCTCCGCGAACGAGGTCGCCAACTCGCGCGAACCGTGCCACTTCTCGCACCAGTAGTGCAGCGCGGCCAGATGGGCACCCATGTGGGCCGGCGCCCGGTCCAGGATCCTCAGCCAGAGCTGCTCGAACTCCGCGTGGGAGTAGGCGAGTCCGCGGGCCACCGACAGTTCGACGATGTACGGGACTGGGTCGCCGGGGGCCAGCAGCGCCGCGTCGCCGCACGCCGAGCGCGCCTCCTCCATGATGATCCGGAACTCGTCCGTGCCGGGCGTCGAGGTGCGCCACGCCTGCTGCACCAGGAACTCCGCCTGTACGGCCGCTCCGCCCGCGTCCTTGGGGGCCTCGGTCCGCCACACCCGCAGCCACTGGCCGCCGGGGATCTCGCCCACCCCGCCGGGCCGCTGCTGGAGTTCCAGGGAGGCGGCGCCCGCGAACGCCTGGACGCGCTGCCAGCGCAGCTCGCCCTCGCTGCCGGTGCCCGCGAGGAGTTGTGCGGCGGCCCGGTAGTCCTGGGTGTGCTGCACCACGTCCAGGACGCCCAGCAGGTCCTGGTCGGGGCCGGGCATGCGGACGTCCAGCTCCTCCTGACGCGCGAATCCGTAGTTCGCCGGGTCCGCGGCGTCCGGGTGGCCGGGCGACACCTGCTCGATCATGCCGCGCCTGCGCCTCAGGAACGGAAGCAGCACGAAGCCGAGCATGACCAGCGCCATCAGGACCCACAGAATCTCCATGCCACAAGCGAACCAGACGGCGCCGACAATTGGCCAACCTGGCTCCCCGGCCTGTGGAAAACCCACGTCACCGGCCTCCGTCACGAGCGGCGAGAGCCCCCGCCGCGCGGCCTCTCGCGCCCCGCTGCCCGTACTCCCGAGCCCGGCCCTCCGGCCTCCGGCGCCCGGCCGTGCGGCCTTGTGTGCCCCGCCGTCCGACACCGGTCCCGCGAGCGCATTACCCTCGGTGCTCATGAGCGACAGGCACATCAGTCAGCACTTCGAGACCCTCGCGATCCACGCGGGCAACACCGCCGATCCCCTGACCGGCGCGGTCGTCCCGCCGATCTACCAGGTCTCGACCTACAAGCAGGACGGCGTCGGCGGTCTGCGCGGCGGCTACGAGTACAGCCGTAGCGCCAACCCGACCAGGACCGCACTGGAAGAGAACCTCGCCGCCCTGGAGGGCGGTCGCCGCGGTCTCGCGTTCGCGTCCGGGCTGGCGGCCGAGGACTGCCTGCTGCGTACGCTGCTCAGCCCCGGCGACCACGTGGTCATCCCGAACGACGCGTACGGCGGCACGTTCCGGCTGTTCGCGAAGGTCGTCTCCCGGTGGGGCGTGGAGTGGTCGGTCGCCGACACCAGCGACCCCGCCGCCGTCCGGGCCGCCCTCACCCCCAAGACCAAGGCGGTCTGGGTGGAGACCCCCTCCAACCCGCTGCTCGGCATCACCGACATCGCCGCGCTCGCCCAGGTCTCCCGGGACGCGGGCGCCCGGCTGGTGGTCGACAACACCTTCGCCACGCCGTACCTCCAGCAGCCGCTGGCGCTGGGCGCGGACGTCGTCGTGCACTCCCTGACCAAGTACATGGGCGGCCACTCGGACGTCGTCGGCGGTGCCCTGGTCGTGGGCGACCCGCAACTGGGGGAGGAGCTGGCGTACCACCAGAACGCGATGGGCGCGGTCGCCGGGCCCTTCGACTCCTGGCTGGTGCTGCGCGGCACGAAGACCCTCTCGGTGCGCATGGACCGGCACAGCGAGAACGCCACCAAGGTCGCCGACATGCTGACCCGGCACGCGCGCGTGACGAACGTCCTCTACCCGGGGCTGCCCGAGCACCCCGGTCACGAGGTCGCCGCCAAGCAGATGCGGGCCTTCGGCGGCATGGTCTCCTTCCAGGTCGAGGGCGGCGAGGAAGCGGCCGTCGAGGTCTGCAACCGCGCCAAGGTGTTCACGCTCGGCGAGTCCCTGGGCGGTGTCGAGTCCCTGATCGAGCACCCCGGGCGCATGACGCACGCGTCGGCGGCCGGCTCCGCCCTGGAGGTGCCCGCCGACCTCGTCCGCCTTTCCGTGGGCATCGAGAACGTGGAGGACCTCCTGGAGGACCTCCAGCAGGCACTCGGCCGCTAGTGCCGTGACCGGAGAGGTTCACCGGCTCGGGACGCCCGGCACGGCTCCCCCAGCCTTCGGCCGGGGGTACCCCCACGCCGCGTTGTCGCATCACCCGAGTACATCCAGTACGCGGGCGGTGCTCCGCCTTGCGATGCAGCGCACCGGACGCCGCGAGCTTCCCGGCAAACCTTCCCGGTCACGGCACTAGCCGGCATCACCGCCGGCGACCGGCACCACGGCCCCGGCCGGCACCACCGCCGGCGACCGGCACCACGGCCGCAACGGGCACCGGTGGGCGGTCGCCAGCGCGCGACCGGCCGCCGTCCTGCCGGCCGGCCGGCCGTTCACCAGCCCGAGACCGGTGGAGTCGTCTCCGACGGCGGCTCCACCCACGGCTGGACGGTCAGCGCCCAGACGGTGAAGGCCACGCACGCGGCGAGCAGCACCAGCCACAGCAGACGCCGTACGGCCGTCCGGCGGCGCAGCATGCGGCCGCCCCGGCGTACGACGTCGGTGTAGAGGTCCGGCGGAACGAGGGGCTGCGTGCCGTCCATGATCCGCCGCGCCTCCGCCTCCCGCTGCGACCGGTTCACGACGCGGCCACCTTCGCCCCCAGCACCGCGCGCGGGGGCCCGGCCGGCGGATGCAGCAGGGTGGCGGTCGCCCGGTCGCAGATCGCGTGGACGCGCTCCGCGGGCAGTCCGAGCAGGGCCGCGGCCTGCTCCTCGGCGACCCCCTCGTACAGCCGCAGCACGATGATCAGGCGTTCCTGCGGGGTGAGGACGGCCAGCGGGCTGTCCGGGTGCGGGCGGCCCCGGCCGAGGGCGCCGTACTGGTGCCATGTCCCGTGCGCGAAGCGGGTGGCCAGATACTGGCGGGCCCGGTCGTACGGGTCCTCGCCGCGCAGCCGGTCCCAGCAGGCGTACGTGTGGGCGAGGGCCAGCGTCAGCAGGCGCCGCGCGCGCGGGTTGTCGCCCGCCGCCTCCGCGGTGAGCAGGGTGGCGGTGTGCAGGAGCCGTCCCGACGCGCCCGCGACGAACGCCTCGCACTCCCGGGCCCGGCGGGCACGTTCGGACATCTGATGTTGTCGCACCGCGCCTCCCCCTGAGGGCGACCTGACGGAACGGACCCGGCCCGTGCACGCTGTCCGCGCCCGCGTACGGCATCGGATGCCCGTACGACCGGGGCCTCGGTCTCATATGAGGCCAGGGGTGGCCTTTCGGTCAAGAGCCTCGGGGACACGAGCGGTGGTCGGGCGAGCGGTGAGCGGCGTGGCGCGCACCCTCAACCCGATGTGCGCACCCGCGCGTGAGGGCGCGTGGCACCCGTCCGCCCGTGTCGACGCCGGAGGCCGCCGTTCAGGACCCCGCGGCCGCCTCGGCCGACGCGTCCGCGCCCGTGAGGCCGGGGGCTGCCGCCATCCGGGTGGACAGGGCGGTGTTGAAGCGGGTGAGGAGCGCGCAGAACGTCTCGCGCTCCCCCGGCGCCCAGTCGTGGGTCAGCTCGGCCATCAACTGACGCCTCGACGAGCGCACTTCCTCCAGCCGGGCCTGTCCGCGCGGGGAGAGCTGGAGCACCACGGCCCGCCCGTCCTCCGGATGCGAGGTGCGCTTGACGAGGCCGGTGTCGACCAGCGGCGCCACCTGGCGGGTGACCGTCGAGGAGTCGATCCCCATGCTCGCGGCGAGCGCCTTGACGCCCATCGGGCCTTCCTTGTCGAGGCGGTTGAGCAGCAGGTACGCGGCGCGGTCCATGGAGTTGCGCACCTGCCCGACGCCGCCGAGCCGGGTCTGTTCGGCACGGCGGGCGAACACCGCCACCTCGTGCTGCAGCGTGTCGAGGAGACCGGGATCACCGACGGTCGTCATGTCCATCGACATTTCAGGTGTAGTGGGCATGGCCGGGGGCTCGCTTCATGAAAGGGGTGCTGGGTTGGGGGACAGGGTACGCGGCCGGGGGGCAGGCCGTGCCGACGCCGGGAAAACCGGTCTCGGGGGTTGGTCACAGCAGCGGCCGCCGTCTGTGAACTGCGAGACTCGGGTCATGAACTACCGTACGGCCCGCCCCTTGCCGCCGGTCACCCTCGACGACGTGCGAGGCGCCCAGAAGATGCTGGGGGGCGTGGCGCGGACGACCGCGATGGAGGGCAGCCGGCACCTGTCCCGGCTGGTGGGCGCGCCGGTGCACCTCAAGTGCGAGAACCTCCAGCGGACCGGATCGTTCAAGCTGCGCGGCGCCTACGTGCGCATCGCCGGGCTGCTGCCCGAGGAGCGGGCCGCCGGTGTGGTCGCGGCGAGCGCGGGCAACCACGCGCAGGGCGTGGCGCTGGCGTCCGCGCTGCTCGGCGTGCGCTCCACGGTGTTCATGCCCCGGGGCGCCCCGCTGCCGAAGATCAGCGCGACCGAGGAGTACGGCGCGGAGGTGCGGCTGCACGGTCAGGTGGTCGACGAGACGCTGAGGGCGGCGCAGGAGTACGCGGCCGCGACGGGCGCGGTGTTCATCCACCCCTTCGACCACCCCGACATCATCGCGGGCCAGGGAACGGTCGGCCTGGAGATCCTGGAGCAGTGCCCCGAGGTGCGCACGATCGTCGTGGGAGTCGGCGGGGGCGGGCTCGCGGCCGGACTCGCGGTCGCGGTGAAGGCGCTGCGGCCGGACGTGCGGATCGTGGGGGTGCAGGCGGCGGGCGCCGCCGCGTACCCGCCCTCGCTGGCGGCCGGCCGGCCGGTGTCGATCGAGAACCCGGCGACCATGGCCGACGGCATCAAGGTGGGGCGCCCGGGCGACGTGCCGTTCGAAATCATTGGCGACCTGGTGGACGAGATCCGTACGGTGAGCGAGGACGAACTGTCCGCCGCACTGCTGCTGTGCCTGGAGCGGGCCAAGCAGGTCGTCGAGCCGGCCGGGGCGAGTCCGGTGGCCGCGCTGCTGAGCGACCCGGGCGCGTTCGAGGGGCCGGTGGTGGCGGTCCTGTCCGGCGGCAACGTCGATCCGCTGCTGCTGCAGCGCATCCTGACCCACGGGATGGCCGCGCAGGGCCGCTACCTGGCCGTTCGGCTGCGGCTGACGGACCGGCCGGGCGCCCTCGCGACGCTTCTGGGGGTGTTGTCAGTGGTGGACGCTAACGTCCTGGATGTGGGGCACGTCCGCACCGACCCGCGGCTCGGGCTCACGGAGGCGGAGGTGGAGTTGCACCTGGAGACCAAGGGCCCGGCGCACTGCGCCGAGGTCGACCGGGCTCTGCGCGAGGCGGGTTACACGGTCATCGGCTGAGGTCGCGGACCGGTTGTCACCCGTTCGGAAAAGTCCGTTGAGACTCACGATACATCGCGTTATGGTGTGTCCGCGGTCACCCTCGTGGCCACCTCTGTGGTGACCGCGCCCCGCGGCCCCGACCGTGTTCCGGAACAACCGTGACGACACCATCCCCGACGACGTGGAGAACCACATGCCAGGCGCCATCTATGCCGAAGGCCTGGTCAAGACCTTCGGTGACGTAAGGGCTCTGGACGGCGTCGACCTCGACGTCCCCGAGGGCACCGTGCTGGGCCTGCTCGGGCCGAACGGCGCGGGCAAGACGACGACGGTCCGCTGTCTGACCACGCTCCTGCGCCCCGACAGCGGCCGGGCGGTCGTCGCCGGCCTCGACGTGCTCAAGCAGCCCAACGAGGTACGGCGGTCCATCGGCCTGTCCGGCCAGTTCGCCGCCGTCGACGAGTACCTGACCGGCCGCGAGAACATCCAGATGGTCGGCCGGCTGTACCAGATGAAGGCGAAGGCGGCGAAGGCCCGCGCGGAGGAGCTGCTCGAACAGTTCCACCTCACCGACGCCGCCGACCGCCCCGCGAAGACCTACTCCGGGGGCATGCGCCGCCGGCTCGACCTGGCCGCCGCCCTGGTCGTCTCCCCGCCCGTGATGTTCATGGACGAACCGACGACCGGCCTCGACCCCCGCAACCGCCAGCAGTTGTGGGAGGTCATCAAGCAACTGGTGTCGGGCGGCACGACCCTGCTGCTGACCACGCAGTACCTGGAGGAGGCCGACCACCTCGCGCACGACATCGCGGTGGTCGACCAGGGCAAGGTCATCGCCCGCGGCACCTCCGACCAGCTCAAGGCCCGCACCGGCGGCGAGCGCGTCGAGGTCGTCGTCCACGAGCGCGACCACATCGCGACCGCCGCCGAGGTGCTGACCGGCTTCGGCAAGGGGGAGACCTCCATCGAGGAGCACACCCGCAAGCTGACCGTCCCCGTCACCGGAGGCGCGAAGCTGCTGGCCGAGGTCATCCGCGAACTCGACGCCCGCGGGATCGAGATCGACGACATCGGCCTGCGCCGCCCGACCCTGGACGACGTCTTCCTCTCCCTCACCGGCCACCTGGCCGAGACGGCGGAGGAAGGGAACGGCGGGGCGGCGACCGAAGGCGGCCCCCAGGACAAGGGCGGCAACGCCCAGCGCAAGGCCAAGGACGCCCAGCCCGAGAAGGAGGCCACCCAGTGAGTGCCAGCACCGAGACCGTGCGCGTCGCGGCGCCCGGCAACGCCCTGAGCCAGTCCGTGCGCGACTCGCTGGTCGTCGCCCAGCGCAACCTGATCCGGATGTCCCGCATCCCGGAGATGGTGATCTTCGGGCTCATCCAGCCGATCATGTTCGTGGTGCTGTTCAGCTACGTCTTCGGCGGATCCATGCAGATCGGCGGCAGCAGCAGCGCCACCGCCTACAAGAACTTCCTGATGGCGGGCATCTTCGCGCAGACCGTCACGTTCGCCACCGCGAGCTCCGGCGCGGGCATCGCCGACGACATGCACAAGGGCCTCATCGACCGCTTCCGCTCGCTGCCCATGGCGCGCGGTGCGGTGCTGACCGGGCGCACCCTCGCGGACCTCGTGCAGACCGCGCTGACGCTGCTCGTCCTCGCCGTGGTCGCCCTCCTGGTCGGCTGGCGGGTCGGGTCCGACGGCGACACCAACGCCGGGCGGGTCCTCGGCGCCTTCGGCCTGCTGCTCCTGCTGGGTTACGCGTTCACCTGGATCGGCGCCCTGATCGGGCTGTCCGTCCGCACCCCCGAGGCGGCCACGTCGGGCGGGCTGATCTGGCTCTTCCCGGTGACGTTCATCTCCAACGCGTTCGTGGACACCAGTCACATGACCCCGTGGCTGCGCCATGTCGCCGAGTGGAACCCGTTCAGCGCCACGGTCCAGGCGTGCCGGGTGCTCTTCGCCAACCCGGGCCAGTCCGCCTCGGACGCCTGGCCCATGGTGCACCCGGTGTGGGCCTCGCTGATCTACTCGGTCCTGATCATCCTGATCTTCAGAACCCTGTCGGTCCGCAAGTACCGCTCCGCCACCGCATGACGAAGCCCTCGGCGTCACCGGGACGCCGAGGGCCTGTCAAGGACCTGCCTGCCGGAGCTCAGGCGCTGTAGGGCTCGGCGCTGAGGATCTTCACGGAGGCCCGCTTGCCGTTGGGCAGCTCGTACTCCGCGTCCTCGCCGACCTTGTGGCCGATCACGCCGGTGCCCAGCGGGGACTGCGGTGAGTAGGTCTCGATGTCGGTACTGGCGTACTCGCGCGAGGCGAGGAGGAACGACAGGGTGTCGTCCTCGTCGCCGTCGAAGGCGATCGTCACGACCATGCCGGGTGCGACCGTGCCGTCCGCCGAGCTGGGTGCCTCGCCGACTTGGGCGTTCTCCAGGAGCTGGGTCAGCTGGCGCACACGGAGCTCCTGCTTGCCCTGCTCCTCCTTGGCCGCGTGGTACCCGCCGTTCTCACGCAGGTCGCCCTCCTCGCGCGCGGCCGCGATCTTGGCGGCGATCTCCGTGCGCGCAGGACCAGTAAGGTACTCAAGCTCGTCCTTGAGCTTGTTGTACGCCTCCTGGGTCAGCCAGGTGACGTTCTCGCTGGTCTGGGTCACAGGGTGCTCCTCGTAGGTACTGGGGATACAAAGCATCGCCCTACCCAGAAGAATGTTCCTTCACGGAAGGGCGAAACCACGAGCCTAACAATTCAGCGGCGGAAGGGGGAGGACATAAGCCATCAGATGTCCGTAGCCGCAGGTCAGCGCCCAGGTATTCGGGCCTGGGTCAGTCGGAGTGGCAGCCCAGCAGCTCGGCCGTCGTGCCCGGCGCGGTGGTACGCAGTGTGACGACCCGGTCGATGCGGGTGGCGCCCCCGTCGAAGTGGAAGTCGGCCCGGCCGACCTCCGCGCCGTTCGCCGCCTGGGACCGCAGCGTGCAGTAGCCGTCGGCGCCGGCGTCCTTGCGGACCTCCAGATGCACCTTCACCGCGTCCTGGCCGGGATCGAAGGTGATGACCTGCGCACTGATCTTGTTCTGGCCGACGTAGTGGTAGGCGAAGTAGCCGACCAGCGTGAGAAGCGCCACCGCGAGGACGGCGCCGACGATCCTGAGCGTGCGGTCCGAGCGCTCGTCCGAGGAGCGGCCGTACCGGCCCTCGGGCGGCCGCGTGCTCGCCGTACTCATGATCGTCCTCTCGGCAGGGGCGGGACCCGGGTCCCGAAGGGGCTCCGAGAACCCGGCCCCGGAATTATTCGCCCCCCGATTCGGTCACTATAGAAGCCGCCGATCGCACCCGTTCACACCGGGCGCCGACTTACGAGGATTGAGTCTTGACTGACCAGCTGCGACTGATGGCCGTGCACGCCCACCCCGACGACGAGTCGAGCAAGGGCGCGGCCACCATGGCGAAGTACGTGTCCGAGGGGGTGGACGTACTGGTCGTGACCTGCACCGGTGGGGAGCGCGGCTCCATCCTCAACCCGAAGCTGCAGGGCGACAAGTACATCGAGGAGCACATCCACGAGGTACGCAAGAAGGAGATGGACGAGGCCCGCGAGATCCTCGGCGTCAAGCAGGAGTGGCTCGGCTTCGTCGACTCCGGCCTGCCCGAGGGCGACCCGCTGCCGCCGCTGCCGGAGGGCTGCTTCGCCCTGGAGGACGTCGACAAGGCGGCCGGCGAGCTGGTGCGGCAGATCCGCTCGTTCCGTCCGCAGGTGATCACCACGTACGACGAGAACGGCGGGTACCCGCACCCCGACCACATCATGACCCACAAGATCTCGATGGTGGCGTTCGAGGGCGCGGCGGACACCGAGAAGTACCCCGAGGCGGAGTTCGGCCCGGCGTACCAGGCGCTGAAGCTCTACTACAACCAGGGCTTCAACCGCCCGCGCACCGAGGCGCTGCACAACGCGCTGCTCGAACGCGGCCTGGAGTCGCCGTACGGGGACTGGCTCAAGCGCTGGTCGGAGTTCGAGCGCGCCGAGCGCACCCTGACCACGCACGTCCCGTGCGCCGAGTTCTTCGAGATCCGCGACAAGGCCCTGATCGCGCACGCCACGCAGATCGACCCCGACGGCGGCTGGTTCCGGGTGCCGATGGACATCCAGAAGGAGGTCTGGCCGACCGAGGAGTACGAGCTCGCGAAGTCCCTCGTGGACAGCTCCCTCCCCGAGGACGACCTCTTCGCGGGCATCCGCGACAATGCCTGACATGAGTGCAAGCGCGAGCCTGGCAATGACGCACCTCGTCCCCCTCGCCAAGGAGGTCGACGAGAACAAGGTCACCCCCGGCGTCCTCGGCTTCATCGTCTTCGCGGCGATGGCCCTGGCGGTGTGGGCCCTGATGAAGTCGATGAGCAAGCACATGAACAAGGTCGACTTCAAGGATCCCGCCGACCCGGACGCGGAAGCCGGGGCGGCGTCCGGCGCCGCCCCCGCAAAGCCCGAGGGCCGCCGGGACTGAACCGCCCGGCGGCGGGGATCCCGCCCGGCCGGTGCGCCTCAGCGCCCGGCCGGCACCGCCACCCCCATCACCTCCCGGGCGTGGCGGCCCGGCACCATGCCGAGCCGCCACGCCTGCCATCCCGCCGCCGGGTCGACGCCCCGCTCCAGCAGCAACGGGTAGGCGCCGAGGCAGTCCTCCAGCTTGGCGTCCCGCGCGGGGTGGCCCGTCCGGGACAGCTCGGCGAGCTCCTCCCGGGCGGCCGCCGTGCCGGCCTCCACCCCGCCGGGGTCCGAGTACGGCAGCAGGGTGCAGCGCAGGAAGCGGGCCCAGTCCTCGCCCCGCTGGTCGCCGTACGACGCGAACAGGGCCGCCGCCTCGTCGCACAGCGCCAGCGCCTGCCGGGTACGGGCGTTGCCCGCGTCGACGACGACCAGTTCCAGGCACGTCCACGCCTCGCCGTGGGCGACGCCGATGCGCTGGAAGTCGGCACGGGCGTCGACCAGCAGCTGCCGGGCGAACCCGGAGTTGCGCAGCGAGCCCGTCTGCGCCGCCCGCTGGTCGCGGGTGACCCGGGCCGAGTGGTGCCGGGCGCAGGCCAGGCCGTACACGTCCCGCATCCGCGAGAACATCGTGCGGGAGCGTTCCAGCTCGCGGACCGCCCGCTCCAGGTCGCCCGTCTCCTCCAGCGCCTGCCCCAGGTAGTACACCGTCCAGCCCTCTCCGCGGGCGTCCTCGTTGTCGCGGTGGCGGGCGGCCGCCTGCCGCAGGCCGTCCACCGCCGCGACGGGATCGCCGTCCACCAGCCGGGCCCGGGCCAGCTGGGTCAGCGCCCACGCCTCCCCGCGGGCGTCGCGGGTACGGCCGTACAGCTCCAGGGCCGTCCGCAGCTCCGACTCGGCGCGCGGCACGTCACCCATGCGCAGGCCCAGCTGGCCGAGCTGGAAGTGGGCCCAGGCCTCGCCGTGCACCGACTCGCCCGCCCGGTGCAGGACCAGCGAGCGGGTCAGCAGGTCCAGCGACTCCGCGATGTGCGCGCGGTCGCGCTCCACGGCCGCCAGCGCGTGCATCGTCCAGGCGCGGTCCGTGGCCAGTTCGGGGTCCGCCTGAAGCTCCAGCGCCTCCCGGAGCTTGACCGCCGCCTCGGTGAGGCTGCCCTGGTGGTGCAGGGTGATGCCCAGTGAGCACAGGGCGCGGGCCGCGCCCGCGTCGTGGTGCGCCTCCATGTACAGGTCGACCACCGAGGTCAGGGTCGTGCGGGCCTTGTCCAGCTCGCCGAGCTGCCGGGCCGCGATGCCGGTGCGCCACTGCACCGAGCGGATCAGCAGCCCCTGGTCGACGGCCTGCGCCAGCTCGCTGATCTCGCCCAGGCGGTACAGGTCGCCCCGCAGCAGGCAGTAGTCGCACAGCGCGCCGAGCAGGTTCAGCACCGCGCCCTGGTCGACGCCCTCCGCCTGCCGCAGCGTCGCCGTGATGAAGCTCGACTCGTCGTCCAGCCAGCGCAGCGCCTCGTCGAGGGAGGTGAAGCCGTGCGGGCCGAACCGGTCCGAGCGGGTCGACATGTTGCCGTCGACCAGCCGCAGCACCGAGTCGGCCAGTTCGGCGTAGTTCACGATCAGCCGCTCCTGGGCCGCCGTGCGCTGCGCCGGCTCCTCCTCGTCGGCCAGCCGCGCCCGGGCGAAGACGCGCACCAGGTCGTGCAGCCGGTAGCGGTCCCCGCGCACCTGGTCGATCAGGCCCGCCCGCGCCAGGTCCGCCAGCCGGCGTCTCGCGTCCGTCTCGTCCGTGGCCAGCAGCGCGGCGGCGGCGGCGGCGCCCAGCGAGGCCCGGCCGGCGAGCGCCAGCCGCCGCAGCAGCCGGCGCGCCGGGTCCGCCTGGTCGGTGTAGCGCAGCCACAGCACCCGCTCGACGGGCTCCACCGGCCCGTACGCGTCGAGATCACCGGCCAGTCGGCGCGGTGAGCGCGGCCCCAGCGAGGAGCCCGCGATCCGCAGCGCCAGCGGCAGCCCGCCGCACAGCTGCCCGATCCGGTCGGCGGCCTCGGCGTCGTAGGGGCCGGCGGCGTCCTGTGCCGCCGCGTTCAGGAGTTCCTCGGCACCCGCCGCGTCCAGCGGTTCGACCGGCAGCTGGTGCACCCGGGCGGACAGGCCGGCCGGCAGCTCCAGCGGCTCGCGGGTGGTCACCAGGACCAGGCTGTCGGAGCGCTCGGGGACGAGGGCGCCGACCTGCGCGGCGTCGAGGGCGTCGTCCAGGACGATCGTCACCGGCAGCCCGGTCAGATGCTGCTGGTACAGCTCCCCGAGGCGCTTGACCTGCTGGTCGGGGGAGGAACGCTCCCGGAACAGCAGTTGCTCGCGCGGTGCGCCGAGCCGGTTCAGCAGGTGCAGCAGGGCGTCCCGGGTCGGCAGCGGCGGCTCCTGGGGGCTGTCGCCGCGCAGGTCGACGAGGCACGCCCCGCGGAACTGGTCCTTCAGCGCGTGGGCGGCCCGGACCGCGAGCGCGGTGCGGCCGCTGCCGGGCGCTCCGTGCAGCACCACGACCGTGGGCCGGGTCTCGGTGCCGGCCCGGGCCGCCTGCACCCACTGCCTGATCCGCCCCAGCTCCGCCCGGCGCCCCGCGAAGGGCTCCGCGGGTTCCGGCAGTCGGCCGTACGACTGGAGCAGCACGCTGCGCCCGCGGGCCGCCGCGCTCTTGTCGGTACCGCGCAACCGGGGCCCCGCCCCCTTCTTCGGCCCGGTGGAGGCGCTCAGCACCCGCTGCTGGTCGAGGAACGGCCGGACACCGCGCACCTCCAGCGCCGTCAGCCACTTCAGGCGCAGTTGTTCGGGGCCGCCGGGCTGGCCGAGGGCACCCGCCCGGTGGTGCGCGGCCGGCACGTGCGAGCCCGCCACCTTCACCACGGTCGCCGCCGCACCCGCCACGCCGACGGCCGCTCCCGCGCCCAGCGCCGTGCCCGCGCCGGTACCGAACGCCAGGTCGGCGATCGCGGCGGCGACCGCCGCGACACCGGCCACCAGCAGAGGGGTGCCGGCCCCCTCCCGCGCGTACCGCTGCCCGAACGTGAGCTGCCCGGCCTGTGCCGCGTCCTGTGCGCGGGTGTACGCCTCGTACTCCTCGGCGGCGGTCTGCGCCATGGCGTCCAGCGAGCCGCGCGCCCGCCCCAGCAGCACGCTCCCGTCGCTGCGCCCGCCCGACCGGCGCACCTCCTCCTCGACGGCCCTCGCCAACAACCGCTCGGCGTCCGCCCGATGAGCGTCCCGCATGTCGTTCCCCCTCCGGCAGCAACACGTTGCCCGCCAAGTGTGCTGCCGATGCCGGTCGCAGGGGAGAGGGCCGGTGGCGGGCGCCCGGGGGCGGCTCCGCGCAACTGCCGCGCCGTACTCCGTGCCGGCCGGGGTTTTGCGGGTACTGCGGCAGGATGGACCGTATGCCGAACCGACTGGCCCACGAGACGTCCCCCTATCTGCTGCAGCACGCCGAGAACCCCGTCGACTGGTGGCCCTGGTCGGCCGAGGCGTTCGAGGAGGCGCGGCGGCGGGGGGTGCCGGTGCTGCTGAGCGTCGGATACAGCAGCTGCCACTGGTGCCATGTCATGGCGCACGAGTCCTTCGAGGACCCGGAGACGGCCGACCGGATCAACGAGCGGTTCGTCGCGGTCAAGGTCGACCGCGAGGAGCGGCCCGACGTCGACGCCGTGTACATGGAGGCCGTGCAGGCGGCGACCGGCCAGGGCGGGTGGCCGATGACGGTGTTCCTGACGCCGGAGGCCGAGCCGTTCTACTTCGGGACGTACTTCCCGCCCGAGCCCCGGCACGGCATGCCGTCGTTCCGGCAGGTGCTCGAAGGGGTCGGACAGGCGTGGTCCGGGCGGCGCGAGGAGGTCGCCGAGGTC
Organism: Streptomyces sp. NPDC005574; assembly: GCF_040605435.1. Lineage (NCBI taxonomy): Bacteria > Bacillati > Actinomycetota > Actinomycetes > Kitasatosporales > Streptomycetaceae > Streptomyces > Streptomyces sp. NPDC005574. Next base: position 33,927 of record NZ_JBEXCW010000041.1, on the reverse strand, counting down.
GCCGGGAAGATCGTGCGGGATCTGGCCGGGCGGGAGATCTCCTACGGGGACGGCAGCGCCCCCGGTGAGGAGGAGCTGGCGCGGGCGTTGCTGGGGCTGACCCGGGAGTACGACCCGCAGCGCGGCGGATTCGGCGGGGCGCCGAAGTTCCCGCCGTCCATGGTGATCGAGTTCCTGCTGCGCCACCACGCGCGCACGGGGTCGGAGGGCGCGCTCCAGATGGCCCGGGACACCGGTGAGCGGATGGCCCGCGGCGGGATCCACGACCAGCTCGGCGGCGGCTTCGCGCGCTACTCCGTGGACCGGGAGTGGGTCGTGCCGCACTTCGAGAAGATGCTCTACGACAACGCCCTGCTGTGCCGGGTGTACGCCCACCTCTGGCGCGCCACCGGGTCCGGGCTCGCCCGGCGGGTCGCTCTGGAGACCGCCGACTTCATGGTCCGGGAACTGCGCACGGCCGAGGGCGGGTTCGCGTCCGCGCTCGACGCGGACAGCGACGACGGGACGGGCCGGCACGTCGAGGGCGTGTACTACGTGTGGACGCCCCGGGAGCTTGCCGAGGTGCTCGGCGAACAGGACGCGCGACTCGCCGCCGAGTACTTCGGGGTGACCGAGGAGGGCACGTTCGAGCACGGCTCGTCCGTGCTGCAACTCCCCGAGGGGGAGGAGGGGTTCGACGCGGAGCGGATCGCGTCGATCCGGGAGCGGCTGCTGCGGAGGCGGGCGGAGCGGCCCGCCCCCGGCCGGGACGACAAGGTCGTCGCCGCCTGGAACGGGCTCGCGATCGCCGCGCTGGCCGAGACCGGCGCCTACTTCGAGCGCCCCGACCTGGTCGAGGCGGCGGTCGGGGCCGCGGATCTCCTCGTACGGCTGCATCTCGACGACCACGCGCGGCTGGCCCGCACCAGCAGGGACGGCCGGGCCGGGGCCAACGCCGGCGTGCTGGAGGACTACGCCGACGTGGCGGAGGGCTTCCTCGCGCTGGCCTCCGTCACCGGGGAGGGGGTGTGGCTGGAGTTCGCCGGGTTCCTGCTGGACCACGTCCTCGAACGGTTCGCGGACCCGGAGTCGGGCGCGCTGTACGACACCGCCGCCGACGCCGAGCAGTTGATCCGCCGGCCGCAGGACCCGACGGACAACGCGACGCCGTCCGGCTGGAGTGCAGCGGCGGGCGCGCTGCTGAGCTACGCGGCGCACACCGGGTCGGAGGCCCATCGCACGGCGGCGGAGCGGGCGCTCGGCGTGGTGAAGGCGCTCGGGCCGCGGGTCCCGCGGTTCGTCGGCTGGGGGCTGGCCGTCGCCGAGGCGCTGCTCGACGGGCCGCGCGAGGTCGCGGTGGTCGGCCCCGCGGTGGACGACGCGGCGACAGGCGCTCTGCACCGCACGGCACTTCTGGGGTCCGCCCCGGGGGCGGTGGTGGCGGTGGGCACCGCGGAGAGTGACGAGTTCCCGCTGCTCGCGGACCGGCCGCTGGTCGGCGGTGAACCGACGGCGTACGTCTGCCGTAACTTCACGTGTGACGCCCCGACGACCGACCCGGAGCGGCTGCGCGCCGCGCTGAGCGGCTGAGACGCCGGACATACCTGGGCGGTGGGGTGTATTCCGGCTGCCGGAACACGGCACGTGTGCGGACACATCCCACCTAGTCCACCACCGTTCCGAAACATGCTATTTATCGGAGCAGTGTCGGCAATTCACAGTTCTTCCCTAATCTCTGCACAGTGACGCGACGGGTGCAACGCACCGTCGCGACAGGGGGCTTGGGGATCTGGGGGGATCTTTTGCTGACGTCCGTATTTCTCGCTGCCGTTTCGCTGTCCCTGTTCTGGATGGCGGCCTTCACCCTGTGGTGGCAGATGCACGCGTGGCGCACGCCCGAAGTGCTCGCCTCCACCCGATTCAGCAGTCCGGACGGGGACGAACACGTCTCCTTCTCGCTGCTCCTTCCGGCGCGCCACGAACAGGCCGTGCTGGACCACACCATCCAGCGACTGCTGGAGTCCACGCACACCGACTTCGAGATCATCGTCATCGTGGGGCACGACGACCCGGAGACGGCGGCGGTGGCCGAGCGGGCCGCCGGCCGCGACCCGAGGGTCCGGGTGGTCGTCGACACCCACGAGAGGAAGAACAAGCCGAAGGCCATGAACACGGCGCTGCCGCACTGCCGGGGCGACGTGGTGGGGGTCTTCGACGCCGAGGACCAGGTCCATCCGGAGTTGCTGGCCCACGTCGACCACGCGTTCCGCACCACGGGCGCCGACGTCGTCCAGGGCGGGGTCCAGCTGATCAACTTCCACTCCAGCTGGTACAGCCTGCGCAACTGCCTGGAGTACTTCTTCTGGTTCCGCTCCCGGCTGCACCTGCATGCGCAGAAAGGTTTCATCCCACTCGGCGGCAACACCGTCTTCGTGCGCACCGAGGTGCTGCGGGAGGCCGACGGCTGGGACCCCGACTGCCTGGCCGAGGACTGCGACCTGGGCGTACGGCTGTCCAGCGTCGGCAAGAAGGTCGTCGTCGCCTACGACTCCGACATGGTGACCCGTGAGGAGACCCCGGGCTCCCTGATGTCGCTGCTCAAGCAGCGCACCCGCTGGAACCAGGGCTTCCTCCAGGTCTACCGCAAGAGGGACTGGCAGCAACTGCCGGGCTTCGGGCAGCGGTTGCTGGCCCGGTACACGCTGATGACGCCGTTCCTCCAGGCATTCTCCGGCGTCGTCATCCCGCTCAACCTCGCGGTGGCGCTCTTCCTGGACGTGCCCGTCGGGATCGCCTTCCTCACCTTCCTGCCGGCCGTCACCGCGGCCGTCACCTTCGTCTTCGAGCTGGTCGGGCTGCACGACTTCGGCAGGCAGTACGGGCTGCGCGTGCGTTTCGCGCACTACCTCAAGCTCGTCGTGGGCGGCCCCTTCTACCAGGTCCTCCTCGCCGGGGCCGCCCTCCGCGCCGTCTGGCGCGAGCAGCGCGGCCGCACCGACTGGGAGTTGACGACGCACGTCGGCGCCCACCTCACCGAGGCCGGCGTCATCCGCGAGTCCCGAGAGGACGTCCCTGCGTGACCTCCACCCTTCCCGCGGTGACCACAGCCAAGGTCCCCGCGCAGCGGCAGCCTGCGCCTGACGTCCGTTCGACCGGTCGAACCGGGCCGCCGAAGCGCCTGCGCACCTCCCGGCCCGACCTCCTGCTGTGCGGGGCGCTCCTCGTGGCGATCCTCGTCGTGCAGGGCTGGAACATCGCCGACTACCCGACCCTCAGCGACGACGAGGGCACCTACCTCGCCCAGGCATGGGCCGTCCAGCAGGGCAAGGGCCTGGCCCACTACACCTACTGGTACGACCACCCGCCCCTCGGCTGGATCCAGATCGCCGTGCTGACCTGGATACCCTCGCTGGTCAGCCCGGACTCGATGACCGTCGGCTCGATGCGCGTCATGATGCTGGTGGTCGGCGCCCTCAGCGCGGTCCTCGTCTACGTGCTCGGGCGCCGGCTGTCCCTGCCGCGCTGGGCCGCCGGGCTCGGCATGGCGCTGTTCGGCCTCTCGCCGCTGTCGGTGGTGCTCCAGCGGGAGATCTTCCTCGACAACCTCGCGGTGATGTGGACGCTCCTCGCGTTCGCCCTCGCCGCGTCCCCGAGCCGTCATCTGTGGCACCACTTCGGCGCGGGCGTCGCGGCCGCCACGGCCGTGCTCACCAAGGAGACGATGCTCGTCGTCCTGCCCGCGCTGCTGCTGACGATGTGGCGGCACGGGCACCGCGACACCCGGAAGTTCGCGCTCACCGGCGCCATCACCGCCTGCGCGATGATCGGCCTCGCGTATCCCCTGTTCGCCCTCCTCAAGGGCGAGTTGCTGCCGGGCAGCGGCCATGTGTCCCTCTGGGACGGGCTGCGGTACCAGATGACCAGACCCGGCTCGGGCTTCGTCCTCGACCGGGGCTCCGGTTCGTACGGCGTGCTCCAGTCGTGGCTCTACTACGACCGGGTCCTCATTGTCGGCGGTCTCGCGGGAGCCCTGCTGCTCCTGGCGACCTGGCGCTGGTCGGTCACCGCCCGCGCGCTGGCCGGCCCGTCCCTGGCGGTGGCGATCCTCGCGGTGGTCGCCCTGCGGCCCAACGGCTACCTGCCCGCGATGTACGTCATCCAGGCCGTGCCCTTCCTCGCCCTGGTGCTGGCCGGCGGCACCGCCTCCGTCGCCCACGGCGTGCTGCGCCGACGGCGCGCGCAGAGCGAGCACCGGTACGTCACGGGCGGCCGGTACGCACTCGCCGGGATCCTGGCCCTCGCCGCCGGCGCCTACGTCGTACCGCAGTGGTACGACGGCGACCGCACGGCGGTCACCGCCGACGCCAACGCCCCCTACCGGGCGGCCTCGACGTGGCTCACCACCGAGGTGGACGACCCGAAGGACACCCGGGTCCTCGTCGACGACGCGCTCTGGCTGGACCTGGTGCACGCCGGGTACCGGCCCGGACTCGGCGTCATCTGGTTCTACAAGGCCGACCTCGACCCGGCGGTGACGAAGACGATGCCGCACGGCTGGAAGGACCTCGACTACGTGGTGGCCTCCCCGACGGTGCGGCGCGACGCGGTCGACCTGCCCAACGTCAGGGCGGCCATCGAGCACTCGACGCCGGTCGCCGTCTTCGGCACCGGCGCGGACCGGATCGAGATCCGGCGGATCCGGACCGGCGGCGCCGTGGGAGGCGAACGATGAGCCAGGACCACACCGTCCCGGGACGACTGCACGATCCGGCCGTCCGAGCGGTGGAGGTGCCCGAGCCGGGTGCCGTCACCATCGTCGTGCCGACGTTCAACGAGTCGGCGAACGTACGGCAGTTGCTGCGGCAGATCACCGAGTCGGTGCCCGCCCGGCTGCCCTGCGAGGTCGTCTTCGTGGACGACTCCACCGACGACACCCCCGAGGTGATCCGTGAGGCGGCGAAGGACTGCCCCTTCCCGGTGACGGTGCTGCACCGCGAGGAGCCGGTGGGCGGACTCGGCGGCGCGGTCGTCGAGGGCATGAAGGCGGCCGGGTCCGACTGGATCGTCGTCATGGACGGCGACTGCCAGCACCCGCCCTCGCTGGTGCCGGAGCTGGTGGCCACCGGCGAGCGGGCGAACGCGGGGCTCGTCGTCGCCTCCCGCTACATCAAGGGCGGCAGCCGTGCCGGGCTCGCGGGCAGCTACCGGGTGGCCGTCTCGCGCGGGGCGACCTGGCTGACGAAGTCCCTGTTCCCGCGCAGGCTGCACGGCATCAGCGACCCGATGAGCGGGTTCTTCGCGATCCGCCGCAGCGACATCACCGCCGACGCCCTCAAGCCCCTCGGCTACAAGATCCTGCTCGAACTCGCCGTGCGCAGCCGTCCGCGCCAGGTCACCGAGGTGCCGTTCGTCTTCCAGGACCGGTTCGCGGGGGAGTCCAAGTCGAGCGCGCGGGAAGGGTTCCGCTTCCTGCGTCACCTCGTCGGCCTCCGTACGGCCTCGCCCGTCGCGCGGATGGTCGGCTTCGGCCTGATCGGCGCGACCGGCTTCGTCCCGAACCTGTTCGGTCTGTGGGCTCTCACGGTCGTGGGCACGCACTACGTGCCGGCCGAGATCCTCGCCAACCAGCTCGGCGTGGCCTGGAACTTCGTGCTCATCGAGCACCTCCTGTTCCGGGACCGCCGCGCGCACCGGCGCCGGTGGGACCGGGTGGGCCGGTTCGCGCTCCTCGCCAACGCCGACCTTGTGCTGCGCATCCCGCTGATCGCCCTGTTCGTGCACCGGTTCGGGATGGGCGCGCTGTCCGCGACCGCGCTCGCACTGGTGACGACGTTCGTCCTGCGCTTCGCCGGGACCGAGGCGCTGGTCTACCTCCCGCGTAGGGGCCGTGACGCCTCCGACGCGAGCCGCAGCCGCAGCCGCAGAGCAAGGAGAGCCGTGTGAACAAGCACCGGAGAAGAACCGCGATGGTGGGGGTGGGCGCGCTGACCGCCGGTCTGCTGCTCGCCTCGCCGCAGCCCGCGTCGGCCGCCAACCTCGTCAAGAACCCCGGCTTCGAGACCGCCGGGACGGACTCGATGCCGTACTGCTGGGAGAAGTCCGGCTGGGGCGACAACGACTTCACCTTCACCACCACCTCCGACGCCCACTCCGGTTCGAAGGCGATGAAGGTGGCGCTGACCCGCCGGGCCGACGGCGACCGCAAGGCGCTGATCACCGAGTCGACGGACTGCGCGCCGGTGGTCACCGTGGGCAGGCAGTACGACCTGGGGCTCTGGTACAAGACCACCACACCCGACTCGGCCGTCACGCTCTTCCGGCACGACACCACGGCGGGCTGGCAGTACTGGACCGACCTCAAGACCCTGGACCTGCAGAGCTCCTGGACGCAGGCGACGGTCCGCACCCCGCCGGTCCCGGCGGGCACCGACCGCATCACCTGGGGCGCCTCCGTGTACGGCACGGGCTCGGCGACCACCGACGACTACACGATGGACCAGGTGCCCGACGTCGTCCCACCCGCGGCCTGCACGGGTTCGGCCGACGAGTGCGCGAACGGCAGGTGGGACGTGCTGCCCACGCAGAACCCGGTCCGCTCGATGCACTCCGTCGTCCTCAACAACGGCAAGGTGCTGCTGATCGCGGGCTCCGGCAACAGTGAGGAGCAGTTCGACGCGGGCACCTTCACCTCGGCGGTGTACGACCCGGTCAACGGCACGTACAAGGTCATCCCCACGCCGAAGGACATGTTCTGCTCCGGCCACGTCCAGCTCCAGGACGGGCGGGTGCTGGTGATGAGCGGCAACAAGGCGTACCCGGTGGCGGGCGGGCACGGCTACGAGGGCTTCAAGGACTCGTACGTCTTCGACCCCGTCACCGAGACGTACAGCAGGACCAACGACATGAACGACGGCCACTGGTACCCGTCGGCGACCGAGCTCGGCAACGGTGACGTCGTCTCCTTCGGCGGGCTGAAGGAGGACTCGACCGGCTCGGTGACCGCCGAGTACTGGTCGGACGCCGAGCAGCGGTGGCAGCCGCTGTGGAAGGTCAACCAGACCTGGTCGTACTGGGGTCTGTACCCGTCGATGATCCTGATGCAGGACGGCCGCCTCTTCTACTCGGGCAGCCACGTCTTCGGCGACAACATCCCCGGCACCGGGTCGGCGATCTACGACTACGACGCCAACACGGTCACGTCGGTGCCCGGTCTGCGGAACAAGGACCAGCGCGACCAGTCGGCGAGCGTCCTGCTGCCGCCGGCGCAGGACCAGAAGGTGCTGACCCTCGGCGGCGGCAACATCGACTCCAACCCGGACGGCAACCGGCTGACGGACGTCATCGACCTGAAGGCCGCGAACCCCGCGTACGTGGCCGGGCCCCCGCTGCCGCAGGGCACGGTCGACCTCGGCGCCGGCAAGGTCGCCGAGACCGGCGCCCAGGGCAAGATGTACGTCTCCGCCGTACTGCTGCCCGACGGCAAGGTGCTGGAGACCGGCGGCGCCCTGCACAACCGGGCCGACCCGGTGTTCGAGTCCTCCCTGTACGACCCGGCGACCAGCACCTTCGACCCGGTGGCCGCAGACCCGCAGGCGCGCGGCTACCACTCGTCGTCGTTCCTGCTGCCCGACGGCCGCGTGATGTCGACCGGCGACAACCCGGGCAACGGCACCTGGAACCACAACGTGTCGATCTACACCCCGCCCTACCTGCTCAAGGGCACCCGCCCGACGATCACTTCGGTCATCGACACCGAGTGGAACTACGGCGACACCCAGCGGATCACGGTCGACCGCCCCGTCGCCAGGGCCGAGTTGATCCGCCCGGCGGCCGTCACGCACTCCTCGGACCCCAACCAGCGGTTCGTGGACCTGCCCCTGTCGGTGACCGGCGACAACGTCGACCTGAACGTGACGAGCAATCCCGACATGGCGCCGCCCGGCTGGTACATGCTCTTCGCGGTCGACGCCAACGGGGTGCCGTCGGTGGCGAAATGGGTGCACCTCCAGGGCCCGGCGGCGCTGAGCGCCACCGACGCCTCCGCGCACGTCCACTCCTTCGCGGACTCCCTCTCGGGGGCCGTGCAGAAGCCGGGCAAGAAGCGCGCCTCGCAGAAGGTCAGCACCACGATCTCCGGCTGCGACCGGCACTACGGCTCGATCAACGTCTGCGTGCCGACCGCCTTCCCGGCCACGGTCAGGAGGACCACGGCCGCGCGGTGCGCCTGGCTGACGACGAACCACTACGGCCGCCTGAAGATCAACGGCGGGGACGACCCGCTGGGCCTGGACCGCGACAAGGACGGCATCGCCTGCGGAAAGGGTGACGTGAAGAAGGTGAAGAAGGGCTAGCGGTCGCCCGCGAACTCCCGAAGGGCGCGTTCCACGATGGCCACCAGCTGCTCGTGGTGCGCGCCCTTCCAGTACGCCCGCCCGCAGTCCCGGCACTGCGCGAAGACGTCGTAGGACCGCTGCGTCCCGCCGTGCAACTGGTCGGCGACCTCCTCCTTGGTGGCCTCCTTCAGCAGGCCGTTGCAGGCGGTGCACCTGGTCCAGGGCCGCAGCTCGGGACGGAACCGCTCCAGGACGTCGCGGAGTTGCTCCTCCGGGCTGGTGCTGTAGACGAAGCCGCCCGCCCACAGCTCGCGGCGGCGCAGCAGGCCCCGGTCGCGGCTGAGCATGACCCGCCTCTCGGCGGCGGAGAGCGCGGCGAGGGCGGGATCGCCGATGTCCGTGGACTCGTAGGCCGTGTCCACACCGAGCAGGCGCAGCCGGCGGGCGAGGGTGCCGAGGTGGACGTCGAGCAGGAACCGCAGGGGTGCGCCGGGCACCCGCTGCGGCCGCCGGACCGCCCCCACCTCGACCGACTCGCCGGTCACCGGGACGTGCGAGGCGGGGACCTCGCGGCCGTCCACGAGGAGGGCGCCGACCTCGGTCAGGGGCACGCCGGTCGACTCCACGACATGGCCGAGGGACGAGACGCCGTCGGTGGTGAGCGCGCTGGTGCCGGTGCGCCGTTCGGGCGGGAGGAACACGGCCAGCTCGGGGGCGTACGCGACGTGGATCTCCGGTGCGGTCACCGGGTCAGGATGCCACGGTCGCGGGGCGGCGGCTCAGTCGTTCTCCCTGGGCAGGCCGTGCTGCAGGACGTCCAGGGTGCGGTCGACGAGGGTCGGGAAGTCGTCCCGGTGGCCGTTGGCGGCCCAGTACAGGGAGGTCTCCATCAGGCCGCCGATCAGGGACATGGCGTAGACGCGGACCTCCAGGCTGTCCGGGTCGCGGCCGGTGCGCTCGCCGATGGCGGTGCAGAGCATGTGGCCGGTGACCGACATGCTCTCCATCATCCGGGACCGCACGGCGGGGACCTCGACCATCAGCCGGGTGCGCAGCCGCGCCACCTCCGCGTCCTGCTCGACGCCCGTGCGGATGGCCTCCCGCATCACGTGGCGGATGGAGTCCGGCCACGGCTCCTCCGCGGGCCGGGCCCGCAGCTCCTCCATCAGGATCGGGTCGTACTCGTCGGTGAGGACGATGTCCTCCTTGGTGGGGAAGTAGCGGAAGACGGTCGACGGCGACACCTCGGCCCGGTCGGCGATCTGCTCGATCGTCGTGGCGTCGTACCCCTGTTCCCCGACCAGTGCGTAGGTCGCGGTGCGGATCGCCTCGCGGGTCTTGAGCTTCTTCCGCTCGCGCAGGCCCAGCTGGGGGCGGTCGGCGGGGGCGGGAGTCCGTGCAGCCGTCATGGACTCATTGTCGGGCATCGGCGTCCGGAGCCGCCACGACCGGGGGTTCGGCCGGGGTGCCGGGCAGGGCTGCCGGGGCGCCCGGCAGGAAGGCGGCGGCCAGCAGCGCGGCGACGACCGCGGCGATCGCGCACACCAGCATGGCCAGGCCCATGCCGTGGACGTACGCGCTGTTCGCGGTGCTCACCAGCCGGGCGGATCCGGCCTGTTGGGCCACGAGGTGGGCGGCGACCACGGACTCCCCGGCGGTGTGGGCCGCCTCGGTGGGCAGCCCGGTGACGTCGAGCCGGTCGCGGTAGGCGCTCGCGAGCAGGCTGCCCAGCAGGGCGATGCCGATCGCGCCGCCGACCTGGCGCAGCGTCATCAGCAGTCCGGAGCCGCTGCCGGCGCGGTCGGCGGGCAGGGCGCCGAGGGCGCCGGCCATCGCGGGGACCACCGCGAAGCCGAAGCCGATCCCGGCGACCGACAGCCACAGCGCGGTGAAGCCGTACCCGGAGCCGGCCGTCGTACGGCTGCCGAGCAGCGCGGCGAAGGCGAGGACCACCAGTCCGGCGCTCACCACCGCCCGGGCCCCGAAGCGGTCGACGACCGGTTGCGCGGCCCGGGCCGCGACGATCAGGCCGCCCATCATGGGCAGCAGCCGCACACCGGTGCCGAGGGCGTCGTTGCCGAGGACGGCCTGGAGGTAGGGCGGCAGTACGAACAGCAGGCCGGACAGGACGAACATCACCAGGGTCGCCGCGAGGGTGTTGAACAGGAAGCCGCGGCGGGCGAGCAGGGTCATGTCGAGCATGGGGCGGACCGCCCGGCGCTCCCGCCGCACCAGCGCGGCGATCAGCACCACGGCCGCGCCGGAGGTGCAGAGGACGAGCGGGTCGCTCCAGCCGCGGCCGGGGGCCTCGATGATCGCGTAGACGAGGGCGCCGAGGCCGGTCGCGGTGAACGCGGTGGAGAGGGCGTCGACGCGGGGGGAGGCCGGGTCCCGCGTCTCGGGCAGCAGGAGGACGCAGGCGAGGATGCCGAGCGCGGCCATCGGGATGTTGACCAGGAAGACCGAGCCCCACCAGAAGTGGTTGAGCAGCCAGCCTCCGACGATCGGTCCGAGCGGCAGCCCGAGGGTGGAGCCGGCGGACACGATGCCGACGGCTTTCGTGCGTTCCTCGGGGGCGAAGAGCGAGGGCAGGACGGAGAGCGCGAGCGGGGTGACGAGGGCCGCGCCGACGCCCATCACCGCGCGGGCCGCGACGACCTGGTCCACGTCGTCGGCCAGGGCGCCGAGCACGGAGCCCGCGAGGAAGACGCCGAGCCCGGTGATCAGCACGGCGCGCCGGCCGAACCGGTCGCCGAGCAGTCCGGCCGGAAGCATCAGTGCCGCGAAGACGACGACGTACGCGTCCGCCATCCACTGCTGTTCGCCGGTGCTCGCGCCGAGTTGCCCGGCCATCGTGGGCAGCGCCACGTTGAGGATCGTCGTGTCGAAGCCGATCACCAGCATGCTCGCGACCAGAGCTCCGAGGGCCCACCAGCGGCGTGGTTCCGGGCGCACGTCGGCGCCTTGAGTGACAGTAACCATGAAATGAGAGTAACTGTCAAAACGTAGTCACTGTCAATAGATGCGTCCTCCGGGGGCACGGAAATGGCCACGGCTCGGAAGCCGTGGCCATGGGGGGAGCGTGGCGCGGTTACGTGTTCTGGTACGCGACCAGGGAGATCCCGACGTAGTGCACGACGAACGCGGCGACCGTGAGGGAGTGGAAGACCTCGTGGAAGCCGAACCACCGCGGGGACGGGTTGGGTCGCTTGAGGCCGTAGATGACGCCGCCGGCGCTGTAGAGGAGTCCGCCGACCACCACCAGGACGAGCACGGCGATACCGCCCGTGCGCATGAAGTCCGGCAGGAAGAAGACGGCCGCCCAGCCCATCGCGATGTAGCAGGGCGTGTAGAGCCAGCGCGGGGCGCCGACCCAGAAGACGCGGAAGGCGATGCCCGCGAGGGCCGCGGCCCATACGCTCCACAGCAGCCACTGCCCCTTGCTGCCCGGCAGCAGGAGCATCGTGAGCGGGGTGTAGGTGCCGGCGATGATCAGGAAGATGTTGGCGTGGTCGAGTCTGCGCAGGACGCCGTCCATGCGCGGGCTCCAGTCGCCCCGGTGGTACAGGGCGCTGATGCCGAACAGCAGGCAGGCGGTCAGGGCGTAGATCGCGCAGGCGACGCGGGCGCGGGGTGAGCCGGCCAGGGCGGTCAGCACCAGGCCGGCGACGAGGGCGGCCGGGAACATACCGAGGTGCAACCAACCGCGGAGCTTGGGCTTGACCGGGTGCGGCAGGGAGAGCGCGACGGGACCGCGGCCGGTGACCGGCGGGTCCAGGGGCGCGTCGGGGACGGGCGCAGTCATGCGGCCCATCGTACCTACGCAACCGTAGGTTACGGGGGAGCGGGCCCGGAGAAGCGGCCGGGAGTGGCCATCGTCTCACGGGAGTTGGCGGCCGGCACCTTGCGTAAAAGAACCGTCAGCCGAACTCAACGTGCACGCAAAGACACGCTCGGAAACACAATCGGGCGTGGCGATCCTCACGTCGCTCACCTGTGAGGTCCCCTGGACATATGGGCACTCGCGTCGCATGATCATATGAGTGCGGTCGGCACCGGATGAGCGCCAAGGTCTCCTCGAGAAGCATCCGGGCCGCAGCCCCCACGGGGCCTCCAACAAAAAATCCCTCTTTTTAGGAGCAATCGTGGCGCGCGACATCGCGGCTCCCTCCACCGTTCCCACCCAGCACAAGGACCTGATCTCGTGGGTGAACGAGATCGCCGAACTGACGCAGCCGGACAGCGTGGTCTGGTGTGACGGATCCGAGGCGGAATACGAGCGACTGAGTGAGGAGCTCGTCCGCAAGGGCACCTTCAGGAAGCTCGACCCGATCAAGCGCCCCCACTCGTACTACGCCGCCTCCGACCCGACCGATGTCGCGCGGGTCGAGGACCGGACGTTCATCTGCTCCGAGAAGGAGGAGGACGCCGGCCCCACCAACCACTGGAAGGACCCCGCCGAGATGCGGGAGATCTTCACCGGTGAACAGGGCGTCTTCCGCGGCTCGATGCGCGGCCGGACGATGTACGTCGTCCCGTTCTGCATGGGCCCGCTGGGCTCGGACCTCTCCGCGATCGGCGTCGAGATCACCGACTCCGCCTACGTCGCCGTCTCCATGCGCACCATGACCCGCATGGGACAGCCCGTCCTGGACGAACTCGGCGACGACGGCTTCTTCGTGCGTGCTGTGCACACGCTCGGAGCGCCGCTGGCCGAGGGCGAGCAGGACGTGCCGTGGCCGTGCAACTCCACGAAGTACATCTCGCACTTCCCCGAGACCCGCGAGATCTGGTCCTACGGCTCCGGCTACGGCGGCAACGCCCTGCTCGGCAAGAAGTGCTACGCCCTGCGCATCGCGTCCGTCATGGCCCGCGACGAGGGCTGGCTGGCCGAGCACATGCTGATCCTCAAACTGACGCCCCCGCAGGGCGAGTCGAAGTACGTCGCCGCCGCCTTCCCGAGCGCCTGCGGCAAGACGAACCTCGCGATGCTGGAGCCCACCGTCTCCGGCTGGACGGTCGAGACGATCGGCGACGACATCGCCTGGATGCGGTTCGGCGAGGACGGCCAGCTGTACGCGATCAACCCCGAGGCCGGTTTCTTCGGCGTCGCGCCCGGCACCGGTGAGCACACCAACGCCAACGCGATGAAGACGCTGTGGGGCAACTCCGTCTTCACCAACGTCGCCCTCACCGACGACAACGACGTCTGGTGGGAGGGGATGACGGAGGAGACCCCGGCCCACCTCATCGACTGGAAGGGCAACGACTGGACGCCGGAGTCCGGCACCCCGGCCGCCCACCCCAACGCCCGCTTCACCACCCCCGCCGCGCAGTGCCCGATCATCGCGCCCGAGTGGGAGGACCCGAAGGGCGTGCCGATCTCGGCGATCCTCTTCGGTGGCCGTCGCGCCAGCGCCGTCCCGCTGGTGACGGAGTCCTTCGACTGGAACCACGGCGTCTTCCTCGGCGCCAACGTGGCCTCGGAGAAGACCGCCGCCGCCGAGGGCAAGGTCGGCGAGCTGCGCCGCGACCCCTTCGCCATGCTGCCGTTCTGCGGCTACAACATGGGCGACTACATGGGCCATTGGGTCGACGTCGCCAAGGGCAAGGACCAGGCGAAGCTCCCGAAGATCTACTACGTCAACTGGTTCCGCAAGAACGAGGCGGGCGCGTTCGTCTGGCCCGGCTTCGGCGAGAACAGCCGCGTCCTGAAGTGGATCGTGGAGCGCCTCGACGGGAAGGCCGAGGGCGTCGAGACCCCCATCGGCATCCTGCCGACCAAGGAGTCCCTGGACACCAAGGGCCTGGACCTGGCCGAGTCGGACCTGGAGTTCCTGCTCACCGTGGACAAGGACATCTGGCGCGAGGAGGCCGCCCTGGTCCCCGAGCACCTCAACACCTTCGGCGACCACACCCCCAAGGAGCTGTGGGACGAGTACCGCGCGCTCGTGGAGCGCCTGGGCTGAGCCCACCGCCCGACAGACTCCGCGGCCGGTCACCGAGTGCGCCCTGACCTGCACGTCGTCATGGCCGGCCGCGGTGGCGGAACCCCCGTACCGGAGCACGCCGAGTCCGCTCGGCCCCCGTACCGGCGAGGCCCCGCACAACGGCGTGCGGGGTCACGGGCCCGCCGTCACCTCGTGTCCCCGCCCCGGGACCCGGGACGACGGCGGGCCCTCGCCCGTGTCCGGCCGCTCGCTGGTGCCGTGACCGGAGAGGTTCACCGGCTCGCGACGCCCGGCACGGCTCCCCCAGCCTTCGGCCGGGGGTACCCCCACGCCGCGTTGTCGCATCACCCGAGTACATCCAGTACGCGGGCGATGCTCCGCCTCGCGATGCACCGCACCGGACGCCGCGAGCTTCCCGGCAAACCCTTCCGGTCACGGCACTAGGGGCGTCTCCCGGTGGCCGCTCACTTCGAGCGGTGAGCGCGGTCCTCCACATACGGCGTGTGTGACTCCGGGCGCCGCGCCTCGGGTGAGGGGCGCCCCGGAACGCAGCGGGAATCCGCGGTTCCCCCTGCGGCCGGACGGGACACGGCGACGGGGCACGGCGGGAGTGTCCGGCGCCGGCGCGCCGGGCTTTCGTGGCGCCCGGTCCGCGCGTCGCTGCGGGTGCACGCGGACCGGGGCCGTCAGGGGAGCCGTCGGCGGCTCAGTGGGCGGCGACCTCGCGGGGTTCGAGGGCCGCGGTGTGCGCGTCCATCCGTTCGGCGGCCAGGATCGCGGCGGCCGTGTCGGCGCGGGAGGCGGCGACGACCAGAGCGCGGCCGGCGAGCGTGTGCGCCCGCCGGTGCAGGGCCGCCACGCGGGACGGCGCGGCGACGGCGCTCATCGGGGCGCGGGCCGGGGTGCGGCCCTTGCGCAGCCGCGTGACCTGGTCGGCGAGCCGCTCCGCGGCAGCCTCCAGGCCGTCGGACGGGGCCAGTGCGCGCAGTTCGTCGGTGACGGCGAGCAGGGCCGCGAGATGGCCGGCGAGCTGGATGTCCAGCTCCTCCTCGCGGGTGCGGTGCGGGAAGTCGGACGGGGGGCCGGCCATCGTGCTGTGGACCGACTTGGTGCGGATCGGCTCGTACATGGGATGGCCTCCTGTGCTGTCAGGAAACCATCCTAGCTTGGATTCCGTCTAAAGTTGAGTCGGATGCACACAGGGATGGCCGGCACACGCGCCGTGAGCGTCAGGGCTGGCTGTAGCCGTCCAGGAAGGTCCCGATCCGGGTGACCGCGTCCCGCAGGTCCCCGACCGTCGGCAGGGTCACCACCCGGAAGTGGTCGGGTTCCGGCCAGTTGAAGCCGGTGCCCTGGACGACCATGATCTTCTCCTGGCGCAGCAGGTCCAGGACCATCCGGCGGTCGTCCTTGACCTTGAAGACCTGGGGGTCCAGGCGCGGGAAGAGGTACAGCGCCCCCTTCGGCTTCACGCAGGTCACCCCCGGGATCTGGGTCAGCAGTTCGTGCGCCACGTCCCGCTGCTCGCGCAGTCGCCCGCCCGGCAGCACCAGGTCCTGGATGGTCTGCCGGCCGCTGAGTGCGGCGACCACCCCGTGCTGTCCCGGCATGTTCGCGCACAGGCGCATGTTCGCCAGGATCGTCAGGCCCTCGATGTAGGAGTCGGCGTGCGCGCGCGGCCCGGAGATGGCCATCCAGCCCACCCGGTAGCCGGCCACCCGGTACGCCTTCGACATGCCGTTGAAGGTGAGGGTGAGCAGGTCAGGGGCGACCTTCGCGGTCGGGGTGTGCGTGGCGTCGTCGTAGAGGATCTTGTCGTAGATCTCGTCCGAGCAGACCAGCAGGTTGTGCCGGCGGGCGATGTCGGTCAGCCCCCGGAGCATCGCCTCGTCGTACACCGCGCCCGTCGGGTTGTTCGGGTTGATGATGACGATCGCCTTGGTGCGGTCGGTGACCTTCCGCTCGACGTCGGCGAGGTCGGGCATCCAGTCGGACTGCTCGTCGCAGCGGTAGTGCACGGCCGTGCCGCCGGACAGGGACACGGCGGCGGTCCACAGCGGGTAGTCGGGCGCCGGTACGAGGACCTCGTCGCCGTCGTCCAGCAGGCCCTGCATCGCCATCACGATCAGCTCGGAGACGCCGTTGCCGATGAAGACGTGCTCGACGTCCGTCTCGATGCCGAGGGTCTGGTTGTGCATCACCACCGCGCGGCGGGCGGCCAGCAGGCCCTTCGCGTCGCCGTACCCGTGCGCCGACGACACGTTGCGGAGGATGTCCTCCAGGATCTCGGGCGGGCACTCGAAGCCGAACGCCGCCGGGTTGCCGGTGTTCAGCTTGAGGATCCGATGCCCGGCCGCCTCCAGCCGCATCGCCTCCTCAAGGACCGGGCCCCGGATCTCGTAACAGACGTTGGAGAGCTTGGTCGACTGGATCACCTGCATGTCTGGGAGCTTACGGCCCGGTAACGCCCCGCGGGCCGTGTCTTCCGCCACGTGAGACGCGGCTTTTCGGGTGGATGTCGCGGGCGGCTGTCCCTCGGGCCCCTTCCGTCCCTAGAATGCGCCGTCATGTCCAGGCCACATCAGTACGAAGACGCGGGGTACGGCGCCGGCGGTGCCGCCGGCGTCCACGGCGTGGGCGGTCCGTCGCACGAGGTGCCGAAGGTGTACCACCCGCAGGTCCAGGTGACGCCCCCGTACGGGGAGTACGTCGACCCGGCCGCCGCGCACGGCTGGCAGAACGCCTACGACGAGACGGCCGAGCTGCCGCAGGTGGCCGGGGACGGGCCGGTGGCGGTCGGACCGGCGGGGGGCGGGATCGCGCCGGTGCCGGTTCCCGGCGTCGGCCATGGCCGGCGGGGGTCGCGGCGGAAGCCGGGCCGGTGGCGGTCGCGCCGCCTGGTGGTCGCCGTCGGCGCGGCCGGAGCGGTGTCGGCGGCGGCGCTGATCGCCGGGTTCTCCCTCTCGGGGGCCTCCCCGGACGGACGGCAGGGCAAGGAGGGCGCGAGGTCGGCCCCGGACGAGTCCACCCGTCCGGCGGCCCCGTCCTCCTCGGACGGCTCGGCGTCCCCCGGCTCCGCGGACACCGCGGAGCCGGGAGGTACGGCGTCCGCGGGGGCGGCCGCCTCGAAGGGCACCCCGGCGGACGCCTCGCCGGGCACCGCACCGGACGCCTCGCCCGACGAGAGCTCGTCCGCCGAGTCCTCGTCGTCTGCGTCTCCGGCCACCGCCCCCACGGCCACCGCCTCCCCGGTCGACTCGGCTCCGGGCAACTCCGGCGGCAAGGGGCATGGGGCGGGCAGCACGAAGAGGCCCAAGTAGCCGTTCCGTCGGGGGGTGTCTCCGGTCCTGCCGTGCGGCCGAAAACTGCTCCTTGTCCCCCCGCACCCCTCGATTGACAATGCGCATGACAAAGCTACGGGTGACCGGAAGATCTCCGGTCACCCTCGTCATGCAGAGGGGACCCCCACATGAGAAAGCCTCTCGTCGCCGCACTCTTCGCCCTGGTGATCGCCGGGACGGGCGCGGCACCCGCGGTCGCGGCACCCGCGCCCACCGCGCCCGCGGCCCGGGCGGACACCAGGGCCGCCGCACCGACGCTCCAGGCCGTCAACTTCGCCGGCACCGTCTCGCTCAGCAACTGCTCGGGCTCCGTGATCCGCTTCCCCAACTCCGCGGACACCGCCCCGGCGCTCGTCCTCAGCAACGGCCACTGCCTGGAGACCGGGTTCCCCGACCCCGGCGAGGTGATCGTCGGCCAGTCCTCCACCCGCACCTTCGGCCTGCTGAACTCCGCGGCCACCCGGGTCGGCACCCTGCGCGCCAACAAGGTCGTCTACTCGACGATGACCGACACCGACGTGACGATCTACCAGCTCAACACCACCTACGCGGCGATCCGAAGCACGTACGGCATCAGCGCGCTCACCGTGCAGGACACGCACCCGGTGGCCGGCACCGCCATCACCGTCGCCTCCGGCTACTGGAAGCGGCTCTACAGCTGCAACGTCGACGGGTTCGCGTACCGCCTCAAGGAGGGCGACTGGACCTGGAAGGACTCCCTCCGCTACACCTCGGCCTGCCAGACCATCGGCGGCACCTCCGGCTCGCCGGTCATCGACAACGCCACCGGCAAGGTCGTCGCCGTCAACAACACGGGCAACGAGGACGGCCAGACCTGCACGGAGAACAACCCCTGCGAGGTCGACGCCAACGGCAAGGTCACCGTCCGTGAGGGCATCAACTACGCCCAGGAGACCTACCAGATCCCGGCCTGCTTCACGACCGCCAACGTGCTCAACCTGAACGCGAGCGGCTGCGTCCTGCCCAAGCCGTAGCCCCCGCCGGGGCGGGCGGTCACCACGGCGTCCGGCGGACCGCCCGCCCCGCCAGTACGTCCGTGCGCCGCCCGTCCTCGATCACGAACCGGCCGTCCACCAGGACGTACGGGATGCCCGTCGGCAGGGTGCGCGGCTGCTCGAAGGTGGAGCCCGCCGCCACCGTCCGCGGGTCGAACAGGACGAGGTCCGCGCGGTGGCCCTCGCGGACCGTGCCCCGGTCCGGCAGGCGCAGCCGGGCCGCCGGGCGCGAGGTGAGGTGGGCGACGCACTCCTCCAGCGACAGCAGGCCCAACTCCCGCACGTAGTGGCCGAGGTAGCGCAGAAAGGTCCCGTAGGCGCGGGGGTGCGGCTTGGCGCCCTGGAGGATGCCGTCGGAGCCGCCGGTGTGGACGCGGTGCCGCATGATCGCCCGCACGTTCTCCTCGTGGCCCACGTGCTGGAGGATCGTCGGGCCGAGCCGGTCGGCGACCAGCAGGTGACGGGCGGTCTCCCAGGGGGCCTCGCCGCGCAGCCGGGCCGACTCCAGCACCGTACGGCCGACGAACCCGCCGAGGGCCGGGTCGCTCACCCCGGAGATCTCGACGGTGTCCCAGTCGACGGGCACGCCGTGGCAGCCGTCGGCGCCCACCACCTCCAGGTCGTGCCGCAGCCGCCCGGCGCTCTCCTCGTCCGTGAGCCGCCGCAGGACCTCCCGCGGGCCGCCCTCGCTCGCCCAGCTCGGCAGCAGCGCCACCAGCGTGGTGCAGCCGGGGGTGTAGGGGTAGGTGTCGAGGCTGATGTCGGCGCCGGCCGCCAGCGCCCCGTCCAGCAGCGCCAGCAGTTCCGGCGCCCGGTCCTCGTTCACGCCGAAGTTCATGGTGGCGTGGGCGAGGTGCAGCGGGCAGCCGGCCGCCCGGGCCAGGTCCACCATCTCCTCGTACGCCTCCAGCGCGCCGGCGCCGTAGGAGCGGTGGTGGGGGCAGTAGTAGCCGCCGTACCGCGCCACCACCCGGCACAGTTCGGTGAGTTCGGCGTTCTCGGCGTACATGCCGGGCGTGTACGTCAGCCCCGAGGACAGGCCCACCGCGCCCTGCTCCAGGCCCTCCGCGACCAGTCGCCGCATCCGGTCCAGTTCCCGGGGGGTCGCCTCGCGGTCCTCCCAGCCGACGGCGAGCGCGCGGACCGTGCCCTGCGGGACGAGGTAGGCCGCGTTCACCGCGATGCCCTGCCCGTCGACCCCGCGGTCCAGCCGGTCCAGGTACTCGCCGACCGAACGCCAGTCGAAGTCGATGTCGTCGCCGTACCCGTTCCAGCCGGTGATCGCCCGGCGCACCTCGGCGAGCGTGCGGTCGTCGACCGGCGCGTACGACAGCCCGTCCTGGCCGAGGACCTCCAGCGTGACGCCCTGCGCCGCCTTCGCGCTGTGGTCGGGGTCGCGCAGCAGGGCCAGGTCGCTGTGGGCGTGCATGTCGATGAAGCCGGGGGACAGGACGAGCCCCTCCGCGTCCAGCTCCCGGCGCGCCCGCGGGCGCTGGCAGCCCGCCGCGGCGGCCTCCTGGACGATGCCGGTGATCCGGCCGCCGTCGACGACCACGTCCGCGCGGTACGACGGCGCTCCGGTGCCGTCCACGACGTCCGCGTCCCGGATGACGAGCTCTTCCACGTCCGGCCTCCTAGAAGAACGTACGGATGTAGTCGACCACCGTGCCGTCCGCCTCGGCCACCGGGATCAGCTGCCACTTGTCGAAGGACGTGCACGGGTGGGACAGGCCCATGCCGAGCCAGTCGCCGACCTCCAGGTCCGCCCCCGGTTCCGTCCGCAGCCACGCGTGCTGGTCGGACAGGCCGGTCACCGTGATGCCGGTGGCCGGGCGCTCGACACCGTCCCGGCGGACCACCTGCGCGAAGGGCAGGTCCAGGTCGTGCGCCGCGTCCCGCTTGCCCGCGTTGACGAACGCCTGGTCGGCGGACGGCCGGGACACCACCTGCGCCCAGAGGCGGAACGCCGGCTCCAGCGCGCCCTCCTCGGGGACCCGGGTGAACGGGGTGAGCTTGCGGTAGTGGCCGTCGTCGTGCGAGACGTAGGCGCCCGAGCGCAGCAACTTCAGGACCGGCAGCGACAGTTCGGGGATCCCGGCGAACACCTCGGCCACCGCGTCGAACCAGGCGCTGCCGCCCGCGCTCACCACGATCTCCTCCAGGCCCGCGAAGCGCCCCGACCGGTCGAACGCGGCGGCCAGTGCGACGAGTCGCCCGAGCCAGGCGTGCACGCGCTCCGGGTCCGCCCGCGGGACCTCGCCCTCGTAGCCCGCCACGCCGGCCAGGCGCAGGGTGCGTGTGGCGGCGACCGCGTCGGCGACCGCCGCGCACTCCGCCTCGTCGCGGACGCCGGTGCGGGCGCCCTCACCGGCGGCGAGCTCGATCACCACGTCCAGCGGGCGCGCCGCACCGCGCAGGGCCGCGTCCATCAGCTCCACCCCGCGCACGGAGTCGACGTAGCAGAGGAACCGGAAGCCGGGGTCGGCGTCGAGGTCTGCGGAGATCCGGCGCAGGGCCGCCGGGTCGACCAGTTCGTTGGCGAGGAACACGCGTCGCACCCCGAACGCCCGCGCCACCCACACCTGGTGGGGCACCGCGAGGGTGATGCCCCAGGCGCCGCGCTCGATCTGTCGGTGGAACAGCTGCGGGGCCATGGAGGTCTTGCCGTGCGGCGCGAAGGCGAGGTGGTGGCGGGCCGCGTACGTCTCCATCAGCGCCAGGTTGTGCTCCAGGCGCTCGGCGGACAGCGTGAGCACGGGGGTGGTGAAGCCGCCGGTGAACAGGTCGCGCCGCTGGGCGGCCAGTTCGCCGACCGTCAGGCCGTGGGCGTCCGGCGGGAGGCCCTTGAACCGGTGGTCCACGCGTTCGCCGGCGAGACCGGCCAGGGCGTCACGGGCGCCGGGAGCTTCGGCGGGCCGGAGGGATGCGGTGCCGGTGACGCCGGTGTCGCGGGCCATGAGACCTCCTGATCTGGCGCGTTGCGTTCTGCGCAACGTCCGTTGCGTGTATCGCTTACGGCTGTCTAACATCTCGGCCAGCACGCGGTCAACGAAACCGCCGCGACCCGCCCCGCCCCGCACACCGAGCCGAGGAGCCCCGACGACCGTGACCGCCACCGGACCCCGCGACGCCCCCGACGTCGTGGACGTCGTCGCGCTCGGCGAGTCCATGGTCACCTTCCTGCCCTCCCGGCCGGGCCGCCTCGCCGACGTCCCCTCCTTCGACCGTGCCATCGGCGGCGCCGAGTCCAACGTGGCCTGCGCGCTGGCCGCGGCCGGGCACTCGGTGCGCTGGGTGAGCAGGGTCGGCTCCGACGGCTTCGGCGACCACCTCGTGGAGACCATCGGGTCGTACGGCGTCGACGTCACCTCCGTACCCCGCGACCCCTCCCGCCCGACCGGCGTCTACTTCCGCACGGCGGGGGACCGGGCCACCGACGCGCACGAAGTGGCCTACTACCGCGCCGGATCGGCCGCCTCCGCGATGACGGCCGGCAACGTCGACCTGGCGGCCGTGCGGGCCGGACGGGTGCTGCACCTGTCCGGGATCACCGCGGCGCTGTCCGGCGACTGCGCGGGCCTGCTGTGGGAGCTGACGGAGCCCGGACCGGACCGGCCGCTCGTCTCCTTCGACGTCAACTTCCGCCCCGGACTGTGGCCGGACCCCGACGGCGCCCGCGTCCTGCTCGACCTGGCCCGGCGGGCCGACCTCGTGTTCGTCGGGGCCGACGAGGCACGGGCCGCCTGGGGGCTGCACGGCGCCCGCGCCATCGCCGACGCGCTGCCCGGGCCGGACGTCGTCGTGGTCAAACAGGGCGGCGGCGGAGCCGTCGCGTTCGACAAGAACGCCCAAGGCAGGCAGGACGCCGAAGGCAGGGAGGACGCCGAAGGCAGGGAGGACGCCCAAGGCAAGAAGGACGCCGAAGGCAGGCAGGACGCCGAAGGCAGGGAGGACGCCGAAGGCAGGGAGGACGCCGAAGGGACCGCCACCTTCGTCCCCGCCCTCCGCGTCGACGTCGTCGCCGCCGTCGGCGCCGGGGACGCCTTCGCGGCCGGGTTCCTCTCCGCCACCCTGCGCGGACTGCCCCTCCGCGACCGCCTCCGGCACGGCCACCTCGCGGCCGCCGCCGCCCTCACCGCCCCCGGCGACCTCGCCGCGCCCCCCGCCCGCGACCACGCCGACCGGCTGGTCGCCCTGGACGACACCGCGTGGGGGAGACTTCGACTCGGTCCCGGCTGGACAGAACCGACGGGCCGGGCCGACCAGGAGGTACGCACGCCATGAGCCAGACCGTCGACCGCGCGCTCAGCATCCTGCCGCTGCTCGCCGAGGGACCCGCCGACCTCGGGCAGGTCGCCGACCGCATCGGCGTCCACAAGTCCACGGCCCTGCGGCTGCTGCGCACCCTCCACGAGCACGGCCTGGTCTACCGCCAGTCCGACCAGCGCTACCGCCTCGGCGCCCGCCTCATCGCGCTCGCGCAGGAGGCGATGGAGAACCTCGACATCCGCGAGATCGCCCACCCCCACCTCGTACGCCTCAACGAGCAGTGCGGCCACACCGTGCACCTCGCCGTCCTGGAGGACGACGAGGTCCTCTACATCGACAAGGTCGAGAGCCGCTATCCGGTCCGCATGTACTCGCGGATCGGGAAGCCGGTGGCCATCACCGTCGCGGCCGTCGCGAAACTGCTCCTCGCGGACCTGCCCGAGACCGAGCGCCGGGTCCGCGCGGAGAAGCTGGAGTACCCGCTCTACACGGCCCGCTCGACCCCCAACGCCCTCGCGTTCCTGCGGGAGTTGGACAAGGTACGCGACCAGGGCTGGGCCACCGACCTGGGCGGCCACGAGGAGTCCATCAACTGCGTCGCGGCCCCGATCCGCGGAGCCGACGGCCGGGTCACCGCCGCGATGTCGGTCTCCGCCCCCAACGTCGTCGTCACCGCCGACGAACTCCTCACCCTGCTCCCGCTGGTGCGCCGGACCGCCGACGCGGTCAGCGGCGAGTACTCCGGCAGGACCCCCGTACCGGCCCCGGACCGGAACACCTCCGACCGGAACGCCTCCGACCGGAACACCTCCGACCAGAACCCTCCCGACAGGAACGCCCCGGACCGAAAGGCTCCGGACAGGAACTCCCCAGACAGGGACACCGAATGACCGAGAAGACCGCCCTCACCCCCACGACCCACACCACGCCGCCCGCGAGGTTCTCGCACGGCGTGCGCAAGGGCAACATCCTCCAAGTCGCCGGTCAGGTCGGGTTCCTGCCCGCCGAGGAGGGCCGGCCGCCGACACCCGCCGGCCCGACCCTGCGCGAGCAGACCCTCCAGACCCTTGCCAACGTCAAGGCCATCCTGGAGGAGGGCGGCGCGGGCTGGGACGACGTCATGATGATCCGCGTCTACCTGACCGACGTGGACCACTTCGCCGAGATGAACGACATCTACAACACCTACTTCGAGGAGCAGGCGCTCACCGCGCCGCCCGCGGCCCGCACGACGGTCTACGTCGGCCTGCCCGCCGGCCTCCTCGTCGAGATCGACGCGCTCGCCGTCCTCGGCTGACCGCCCCGTGAGCTGACGCTCCCGCACCACCCCGAACCCCCCGCACGCCGTACACGGCACGGCGCTCCCCGAAGCGCCGTGCCGCGATCCCCCCTGCCCGAAAGCTCCATGCACCCCCGCAGAGGACCCCCCGAATGCCCCTTCCGCTCGCGGCCTCCACCCCCGCCGAAGCCCCACCGCACACCGGCGGCCTGCTCCTGCTCCTCGACGGTACGGCCGGACTGCTGACCGTCGCCGCCATCGGCATAGCGCTCCTGCTCTTCCTGATCATCAAGGTGAGACTCCAGCCGTTCGTCGCGCTGCTCGCGGTCTCCATAACCGTCGGCCTGCTGGCCGGCCTGTCCGTCACCGAACTCTTCGGCACGGTCCAGCGCTCGGACGCCGTCTCCACCATCGAGTCCGGCATGGGCGGCATCCTCGGCCATGTCGCGATCATCATCGGCCTGGGCACCATGCTCGGCGCGATCCTCGAAGTCAGCGGCGGCGCCGAGGTGTTGGCGTCCCGGCTGCTCAACCTCTTCGGCGAGAAGCGCGCCCCGCTCGCCATGGGCCTCACCGGCCTCATCTTCGGCATCCCGGTCTTCTTCGACGTCGGCATCTTCGTCCTCGCCCCGATCGTCTACGCGGCCGCGAAAATCCCCCAGGACTCCGACGAGCCGCGCCCCGGGGGGACCCCCAACGGCAAGTCGATCCTCCTGTACTGCCTGCCGCTGCTCGCCGGCCTGTCGATGACCCACGCCTTCCTCCCGCCGCACCCCGGCCCGGTGGCCGCCGCCGGCCTGCTGCACGTGCAGCTCGGCTGGGTCATCCTGATGGGCGTCGTCTGCGGCCTCCCGGCGGTCCTGGCCGCCTGGGCCTACGCGGCCTGGATCGGCCGGCGCATCTTCGTCGCCGTACCGCAGGACATGGTCGAGGCCGCCGCCGAGGCCAGGCAGGCCGTCATCGACGAGCAGCGCGCCTCGGGCGTCGAGCCGCAGGAGAAGCCGGTGCCGCTAGGCACGGTCCTCGGCATCATCGGTACGCCGCTGATCCTCATCCTCGCGGCCACCTTCTCCTCGATCGCCCTCGACCCCTCCACCGTCCGCTCGGTGATCGAGTTCTTCGGCCACCCCTTCGTGGCCCTGACCATCGCCCTGCTGCTCGCCTACTACCTGCTGGGCATCCGCCGCGGCTGGTCGCGCAGGTCCCTGGAGACGGTGTCGACGGCCTCCCTCAAGCCGGTCGGCAACATCCTGCTGGTGGTCGGCGCGGGCGGGATCTTCGGCGCCGTCCTCAAGGCGAGCGGGGTCGCCCAGGCGCTCTCCGACACCTTCCAGGACGTCGGCCTGCCGGTGATCGTCCTGTCGTACCTGATCTCCCTGGTGCTGCGGGTCGCGCAGGGGTCGGCGACGGTCGCGATCGTCACGACGGCCGGGATCGTGGCGCCCCTGCTCGTCGAGGGGGACCACTCCCAGGCGTTCGTGGCCCTGGTCATCATGGCCATCTCGGCGGGCTCGATCTTCGCCTCGCACGTCAACGACGGCGGCTTCTGGATGGTCGCCAAGTACTTCGGCATCAGCGAGCGGGACACCCTCAGGACCTGGACGGTCCTGGAGAGCGTCCTGTCGGTCGCGGGCTTCGTGATGGCGGCCGTGCTGAGCCTGTTCGTGTAGGCGTCTGATAACGAAGTGGGGGGCTGGCTGTGCCCGGCACAGGATCTTCGACCATACTGCCCGCTGTGGAGCAGCGCATAGGTTCGAGCAGCCAGCCCCTGGAGGGCGCCGGGTTCGACCCGGCATTCATCCCCGGGCTCACCGCGCCCGCGTCCGCCCAGCCGGACGAGGACGCGGTCGAGACCGACACCGAGGCCGAGGACGGAGCCGAACAGCCCGCCGACAAGGCGTCCTTGGTCAAGGAACCGGCCGAGGAGTCCGAGGACGGGGACGAGGCGGAGACCCCGGAGGGTCCCGTCTTCGAGGCGTCCGACCGCCGGGCGAAGATCGTCGCCGACGCCCGGGGCGTCCGCCTCAGCCTCGACGAGGAACGGTGCGAGTTCCGCTGGGACGAGATCGGCGCGGTCGAGACGGAGACCCCCCGCTTCGGCAAGCGGTTCACGGTCACGGTCCACACCCCCGACCGCCGCTGGTACCCCATCGAGATCGAAGCGACCACAAGATCCCGCTTCCCCGAATGGGAATCCCAACTGGACAAGGTCCTGGACACCTACTTCGAAGACTGACCCGCCCCCCGGGGGCGCGGGGAACCGCGCACCCAAGCGCCATCTCCCCGCACCCTTGACCCGGGGGCTCACGCAGCCACCCCCAGGGGCGCGGGGAACTGCGCAAAGGCCAGCACCAACTCCCCGCACCTTGAACCCGGGGTTCGCGACCCCCCTCAGGGGCGCGAGGAACCGCGCACCCAAGCGCCATCTCCCCGCACCCTTGACCCGGGGGCTCACGCAGCCACCCCCAGGGGCGCGGGGAACTGCGCAAAGGCCAGCACCAACTCCCCGCACCTTGAACCCGGGGTTCGCGACCCCCCTCAGGGGCGCGGGGAACTGCGCAAAGGCCAGCACCAACTCCCCGCACCCCGAACCGGGGTTCGCGAACCCCCACCCCGCCTACGCGCAGTACTGCGCGGCCTTCCCAATAGCCCGATACATACAGTCCGCGTTCTCCAGCAACTGCAACACCGCATCCCGGTTCCGGGACGTCTCCCGCTCGATCACCTCGTCGGGCGGATAGAACCCACCCCCCGAACTGGACGTCGGGTACATCTCGAAGGTGTAGTCGAAGATCCTCTGCGTACCCCAGAGATAGTCGTCGATCGACCCGTCGGTGATGTACAGGTCGCTCGACTGCTCAGCCGTGTACCCGTTGCTCGCGGCCATCTTCTGCCCGACCGTCCGGAACGCGTTGTAGTCGTCCGCGGTCATCCCCGTCGCCGTGTCGGAGTACGTGTACCCGAACGGCCACAGCACCAGCTCGCTGTAGGTGTGGAAGTCGATCCCCGCGGTGATCTGCTGCTTCCCGCCGACGACCCGCCCGCGCACGAAGTCGGCGACCACCTTCACCTCGGGCGCGGACTCGGCGGCGGCGCCCCGGTAGGTCTCGGAGGACGTCGAGCCCGAGGACCCGCCGCAGCAGCCCCACTTGTAGTTCCAGTTCCGGTTCAGGTCCGTACCGACGTACGAGGAGCCGGAGTTGGGCTGCCGGTTCTTGCGCCACGAACGGTAGGAGCCGCTCGCGATGTCGTACTCGCCGCCGTCCGGGTTGAGGTCGGGGACGATCCAGATCTCGCGGTTGTCGACCATGCTGGTGACGCGGGAGTCGCTGCCGTAGCCCGCGCCCAGTTCGCGCAGCAGGTAGAGGGCCATCTCCACCGTCATGTGCTCGCGCGCGTGCTGGTGGAAGGTGAGGAGGACCTCCGGCTCGTTCTCGTCGGTCGCGACGTTGTCGCTGACCTTGATGGCGACGATGTCCCGGCCCTGGTAGGACTTGCCGATGACCCGCCGGCTCATGATGTTCGGGTAGGCCGCGAGCCGGGTGTTGATCTCGGAGGTCATCTCCGCGTAGTTGTGGTACTTGGAGTCGGCCGACGGGAAGTCGTAGAGGCGCAGGTCGTCCGCCGCCGTGGAACGGTCCGGGGCGGCGCCGAGCGGCGCGACCTCGTAGCCCTGTCGGCGCAGCGTGTCGATCTGTGCCGCCCGGCCGGAGACGACGACGGTCTCCTCGTCGGCCTCGTCCACGCTCACGCCGGCCCGCGCGATGGCGGTGCGGGTGAGCGGGGTGTTGTGGTCGACGTGGATCTCGTACTGGCGGATGTCGTCGGGCCCGGGGGTCGCGGCGCGGACGCTGTCGGCGGTGGCGCTGGTGACCGTGGCCGAGACGGGCGCGGCGAGGGCGAGGGCCATCAGGGCGGCCAGCGCGGCGGTGCGTCTGCCGCCGCGGACGCCTGATCCTCGTATCCGAAGTCGCATGCGAACTCCTTGTTTCTCCAGGTGTTCCGGGGTCTCCGGAAGTGGGGGAGTGGAGCGGGGGGTGGTTCGGCGACGTGCTGGTGCGGGTGTGCCGCTCATCGTCCGGTTATGGCATGAGCAGGTCAAGACGTAGTCAAGCGTCAATGGCGGGTTTCAGCCTCCTGGGCGTATCGGGTGGAGACCGCCGCAGGCCCTCTTGTGCGCCCGCCCCCTTTGCGCTTTCTTGACCTGCATGGCGGACACCACGGGAAACACCGGACCCGGTACGGAGATTGAGGCGGCACGCGACCACGACCGCACGACGAGACAGTCCAGTTGGCGGCACATCGGCCCCGGGATCGTGGTGGCCGCGACCGGTGTCGGCGCGGGCGACCTGGTCGCCACCCTCATCGCGGGCAGCAACTTCGGCTACACCCTCCTGTGGGCGGCGGTCATCGGCTGCCTGGTCAAGATCTCCCTGGCCGAGGCGGCCGGCCGCTGGCACCTGTCCACCGGCCGCACCCTCTTCGACGGCTGGGCGAGCCTGGGCCGTTGGACCACGTGGTTCTTCGTCGTCTACGTGGTGGTCTGGGGCTTCGTCTACGGCGCCGCCGCGATGTCGTCGAGCGCGCTGCCCCTCCAGGCGCTGTTCCCGCACGTGATGGACCTCAAGGCGTGGGCCGTCGCCTGTGGGGTCGTCGGCCTGGTCTTCGTCTGGTTCAACAAGTACGCCGTCTTCGAGAAGGTCATGACGGTCCTGGTGGGCGTCATGTTCGTGGTGACGGTGTACCTCGCGATCCGGGTGACCCCGAACCTGGGCGAGGCGTTCGCGGGTCTCCTGCCGGTCCTGCCCGACGAGAAGGACTCCGTCCTCAACACCCTCGGCCTGATCGGCGGTGTCGGCGGCACCATCACACTCGCCGCGTACGGCTACTGGGTCAACGCCAAGGGCTGGACGGACAGCGGCTGGATGAAGGTGATGCGCCTGGACAACCGCGTCGCGTACGCCACGACCGGCATCTTCGTCGTCGCCATGCTCTTCGTCGGCGCGGAACTCCTGCACTCCGCGAACGTGGCCATCGCCAGCGGCGACACGGGCCTGGTCCAGCTCGGCGACATCCTGGCGGACAGGTACGGCACGGCGACGGCCAAGTTCTTCCTGATCGGCTTCTTCGCCACCTCCTTCACCTCACTCATCGGCGTCTGGCACGGAGTGAGCCTGATGTTCGCCGACTTCGTGGCCCGCTACCGGGGACGCGAGCAGGCGGGCGGCGAGGCGGTCGCGTCCGGCGAACGCGAACGCGGCTGGCCCTTCCGGGCGTACCTTCTCTGGCTGACCTTCCCGCCCGTCGTCCTGCTCTTCCAGGGCCAGCCCTTCCGCCTGATCATCCTCTACGGCGTGCTGGGCGCGGCCTTCCTGCCGTTCCTGGCCGGCACGCTGATGTGGCTGCTCAACTCCCGCCGTACACCCCGTGAATGGCGCAACGGGCCGCTGAGCAACGCGATGCTCGCCCTCGCGGGTCTGCTGTTCCTGGTGCTGTGCGTGAAACAGGTCTGGGACCAGCCGTGGTCGGAGTTCTTCTGATCCGGCCGCGCTCCGGCCGCCGTCTACGACAGCACCAGCCACCTGTCGCCGAGGGCGACCGCGCGCAGCTGCTTCATGGTCAGCGCGGGCTTCGCACGGGTCGGCGCCTCGTGCTGCGTACCGGCGTTGAAGGCGCTGACGACGATCCGGAACCCGTCCGGGCGCAGGCTGTCGACCGTCCACATGACGCCCCCCTCGACGCCCTTGTCGCCCGGCCCCTGGTGCTCCGCGACCAGCGTGCCGTCGGCGAGCTTCTCCGCCCCGGCGAAGAGGTCGCCGGCCTCGTCGCCCATGTTCCGCTGCGCGTTGACCTGCACGAAACTCCTGCCCTTGCCGTCGTCGACGACGACATAGGCGTAGTCGCCCTCGCCGTGCCGGGAGACCACCTTGACGTTCTCGGGCAGGAGCGCGACCAGCGTGGCGAGGACCCGGGCACCGCTGACGGCGTCCTGTCCGTCAGCGCCGGCCGTGGGCGCCGCGGGTGTCCGGGGGATGGTGTCGACGGCCCGCCGCCAGGCCGCGGCCGCGGCGAGGCGCTCCAGGCGGTCCGCGTCCAGGGGCGGGAACGGCCGGGAGACGGCCGCGTCCTTCTCGGCGGCCGCGTTCCACTCGTTCACGGAGACGTGCTGCCCGGCGGGCGTGACCAGGTCGGCGCTCCACCGCTTGGTGTCCACCCGCCGGTCCGGGTACTCGTACCCCTTGAGGATCACCAGCACCGACCCGTCGGACAGCACACGGCGTTCGCACCCGTCCTGCGGCACGAGCGCCTTGTCGGGGCAGGTGCCCCACTGGCCGGCCTGTTCGCTGCCCGGCTCGACGCGGTCCAGGCCCACGGAGAGGGCCGCCTTGCCCCGGCCGTCGTCGAACACGGCGCTCACATACCCCTGACCCGTCTCCGTACCGCGCGCCTGCGTGTCCGTCACCTTGCCCTCGGGGAGCAGCCCCTTGAGCGTGTCGATCAGCTCCTGACCGGTGACCGCGGCGGCCGGCGTGCTCGACCGGGCGCTCGGCGAAGCCCCGCCGACCGAGTCGGGCGCCCCCGGCCGGCCGCCTCCCCAGGGCACGAGCAGCGCCCCGCCGACACCGGCGAGCGCGACCCCGGCCGCACCGCCCACGAAGGCCGCCCGGCGCCGGTGCGCCAGCCGCCGACCGCGGACCGCCCCGGCGGTGACCAGGGCGGGCCGGTCGGTGTCGAAGGAGCCGCCGGTCCGGTGCAGGGCGTCGGTGAGCCGCGCCTCGAAGGAGTCGCTCGGGTGGTGAACGGGCATGGCGAACCACCGTTTCTACGATCACTGTGAACAGGTCTGCGGGACAGGCGCCCCGGTCGCGGCCGGGGGGTGGGCTCAGGGCCTGGCGTACTCGCCGAGGTCGTTGCCGAGCAGCTCCCGCAACCGGCCCAGGGCACGGCTGGACCGCGTCCGTACGGCGGCCGAGCTGGCGTTCATGACGTCGGCGGTCTCCTCGACGGAGCGGTCCTCCCAGTACCGCAGGACGATCACCGCCCGGTCCTTGGCGGGCAGCCCGGCGAGGGCCTGGAGCAGGGTCAGCCGCAACGGCGTGTCACCGTCGCCGGCGCCGGGCAGGTCCGGGAACACGTCCGTGGCGCGCTCGGTGCTGCTGCGGCGCCGCTGATGGGCGAGGAAGGTACGGGTGAGGACGGTCTGCGCGTACCCGGCGGGGTTGTCGACCCGGGCCATGCGGTGCCAGCGGACGTAGAGCCGGCCGAGGGTCTCCTGCACGAGATCCTCGGCGAGATGCGTGTCCCCGGCGGTGAGCAGACACGCGGACCGGTAGAGATGCCCGGCGCGTGCCGCGGCGAACTCCGCGTACTCGTCCGCTCGTGCCTGTCTCATCCGTACCCCCCGGTTGCGTGCACACCGTCCTCACCTCATTGATGCGCCGGGCCCCGGGAAATGTTTCAGATCAGGTGATCGGCCTTGCCCGCCTTGATGTCGAGGATCATCGTCCGCAACGCGTCACGGCTGTCGACGAGAGGGGTGTCCTCGGCGCCGGCTATGGCGATGTAGGCGTTGCCTTGGGGGTCGGTGCCCAGGCGGAAGCAACTGGCTCCTTCGCCGCAGAAGGGCTCTTCCCACGTGATGTCGTCCATCGGGCGTCTCCTCAGAGGCTGTTGGCGATGTCCCGGATGAAGTCGCGCGAGGCCTGCGGAGCCAGGGCGATGCGCTCCATCCAGTCCAGGTGGGTACGGTACTTGGCCAACTGGGACTGACCACTCAGGAATTCCGGCCCGTGAGTGCTGTCGATCTGCACGGTGTCCAGCTGAGGGACCGGCCCCTCCAGGTAGTTGAAGGTCTGTCCCGAGCCGGGAAAGGTACCGGCTGTGAACGGGATGACCAGCAATCGCACGGCGGGCCGCTCCGAGACGGCCAGGAGATGTTCGAGCTGGGCCCGGGCCACCCCTGCTCCACCGAACTGCATCCGCACAGCGGCCTCGTGCACGACGGCGACGTACTCGGGCGGGCCTGCTTTCTCGAGCACCTGCTGCCGTTCCACGCGGTACGCCAGCCGCAGCGCGACCTCGTGCTCCGGCAGCGGAGGCAGCACCGCCCTGAAGAGCTGGAGGGCGTGATCACTGGTCTGCAGCAGGCCCGGGATGTGCGCGATGTGGACGGTCCGCATACGCGCCGCGGACGCCTCGAACTCGGCGATGTCCAGCAAGCCCGCCGGCAGAGAACCTCGGTAACGCTCCCACCAGCCACGCTCGTTGGGCTGGGCCATGGCGACCAGCGCTTCCAGGTAGGCCTGGTCCGAGCAGTCGCAGTTGCAGGCGAGGGTGCGCAGGCGCTCCGGGCTGATGGTGCGGATTCCTGTCTCGATGTTGGAGACCTTCGCCCGGTCGAGGCCCAGCAGCCCGGCGGCCTGGTCCGCCGTTATGCCCGCCGCCACCCGCATCCTGCGCAGTTCGCTGCCCAGACGCCTCTGACGCTCGGTGGGTGTCGTCCTCGGTGGCATGCCCTTCCTTCCCCTGCGGGTAGCCAGCAGTCTGCCGTCAAAAGGAGCGGACGGACCACGATCGGGTCAATTTCCAGAATCGCGTGGCAATTGAACCATCGGTGACCTTACAGTCAGTAGCGCGTCGAATACGTGCCGTACTCGGAAGCGCATCACACGCGTCCGCCCGCCGTCTCCTTCCCTGGGAGGGGTGGGCGTGTGTCAGGGAGACATGCCACCGGGCGCCTCGGCAACCGCAGTTCACCCTTGTACTCCAGTGAAGGAGCCGTCATGTCCGCGTCCCGCTGCCCACTCGCCCCCGCCTTCTCGGCCGATCCGACGAAGCCGACCCCGGAGACCCTGTCGTACAGCTTCACGCTTCCGGCGGCCCTCGCCAGCTCCGCCCTGGCGCGGGCGGCGACGCGGGAGGTGCTGAAGGCGCACGGACTGGACGAGATCAGGGACCCGGTGGTGCAGGCGGTCGGCGAACTGGTCGCGACGGCGGCGCAGTTCACGGAGTCGGTGAACTTCTACCTGTCGCTGCGCTACCGAGCCGACACGCTCAAGGTCATCGTGTACGACAGCCACCCGCGTCACACGCAGCCGCACCTCGCCGCGGCCTGCGACACGCGCCGGCGGGCGGCCCTGCGGGTCCTGGCCTGCGTGTGCCGGGCGTGTGACGGGACGTGGGGATTCGGGGAGTCCAGGGAGCCGTCGAGCGGTACGCGCATGTGGGCCGTACTGCCGAGGGCGGGTGCGGCGAGGTACGGGGCGCCCGTGAACGGATCGGTGGGCTCGGGGTGATCTTTACTTCGCCTTGGTCCGGCCCATACCTCCCGCATAACCGCTCTCCCTAGTGTCGTGGGGTTGGCATGTGCACAGAGCGAAGTACGGGGGCTGGACCGCATGTCGGATCTGAGCAAGGAAGCGGCGTCGATGCGCAAGGCGGCGTCGGGGCTGCGCGGGGTGGGGCAGCAGCACACGGCGAAACCGCTGCAGGAGTTCGAGGCGGAGTCGCACGACCTGTCGGCGCTCGGGGCGCTGGGGTCACTGCTGAGCGCCACGGAGGAGATCCGTGAGGGGATGACCACCCTGGCGAAGCTGACCGGGCAGCTGACGGAGGAGTGGGAGGCGGAGGCGAAGCTGATCGGGGAGGTCTCCGACGCCTTCGGCCTGCTCGACGTGTTGCTGGCGGCGGCGGCCCGGCCGGCGAAGGACTGAGCCGGCCGTGGTCGACCTGAATCCGTTCCACTACATCAACAAGTTC
>NZ_JBEXCW010000040.1:0-72571 GCF_040605435.1 Streptomyces sp. NPDC005574 | reverse complement strand
TCAGGCCCGCGTCACCCATCGGGCCGCCGATCTCGAACCGGCCGGTCGGGTTGACCAGCAGCCGGTAGCCCTCGGTGTCCAGCTTGATGCCCTCGGCGGCCAGCCGCGCCAGCTCGTGGTCCACGACCTGCTCACGGACGTCCGGGACGAGCAGTGACTCCAGGTCGATACCGCTCGCGTGCTGCGAGGAGACCACCACCGTGTCCAGCCTCACCGGCTTGTCGCCGTCGTACTCGATGGTGACCTGTGTCTTGCCGTCGGGACGGAGGTAGGGGATCGTGCCGTTCCTGCGGACCTCGGACAGACGGTGTGCGAGGCGGTGCGCGAGGAAGATCGGCAGCGGCATCAGCGTCGGCGTCTCGTCCGTCGCGTAGCCGAACATCAGGCCCTGGTCACCGGCACCCTGCCGGTCCAGCTCGTCCGGGTCCGCGCCCCCGGCGGCACCCTCGACCCTGCTCTCGTACGCCGTGTCGACGCCCTGCGCGATGTCCGGGGACTGCGCGCCGATGGACACCGACACACCGCAGGAGGCGCCGTCGAAGCCCTTGGCCGACGAGTCGTAGCCGATGTCGAGGACGGCCTCGCGGACCAGGGTGGGGATGTCCGCGTAGGCGGACGTGGTGACCTCGCCGGCCACATGGACCTGACCGGTCGTGATCAGCGTCTCGACCGCGACGCGCGCCGTGGGGTCGTTGCTCAGGATCGCGTCGAGGATCGTGTCGCTGATCCGGTCCGCGATCTTGTCGGGGTGGCCCTCGGTGACGGACTCCGAGGTGAACAAGTGCAGGGACACGGACCCTCCAGGGGAAAGACAGCCGGACCTCGGTTGTCCGGCCAGCGTGGGACCCCCTTCTGCAAAGCGACTCGAAAGGCTCTACAGCCCCTGCGGCACGACACGACGGCACGACACGTCGGCACGATGGGGGGCACGACACGAAGAGGCCGCCGCACGCGTGGCGTACGACGGCCTCGACCGGGTGGCTCCGGGGGCTGATCGGGAGCGGTTCGACAGCGCGCCCGAAGGGACGCGGGTCGCGGCGCGACCGGCCACGACGCTCCCGCGGACGGCGTACCGGGCCCCCCGTGGACTGCGGGCCGGCCCGGACCGGACTGGACGGGACGGACGCGGCCGCGGACCGCTATCCGCGGTCCTCCCGCGGCCCCGCCGACACTTCCGGCCCCCTCTGCGAGGGCACGGCGTCGCCGCCGTCGCCCTCGGACGCACCGTCCGTACCCGCCGCCCACTCCGGCGGCCGCGGCCGCTTCGGCAGCATGAACGTCAGCACGAACCCGAGGCCGATGATCCCCACCTCGTACCACAGGACGTCACCCGTGGCCTTCGCGTACCCCTCCTTGCGGGCCTTGCCGGAGGCGTCGGCGAGCACTCTGCCGACCTGCTTCTCCTGGCCGGCGGGCACCGCCCCCGCGGGGATGATCCGCCGGCAGGCGGCCGGCGGATCACCGGCGTCCTCGTTCTTGCCGCTCTCCTTCGCGCAGACACGGAAGTTCGCCACGATCGTGTCCCGCGCGGGCGCCGCGACCCCCGCCGCGGCCAGACCGTGGCGCAGGTCCGGCACCGCCGTGTCCGCGCCGGACACGGCCTGGCCGGCCAGCAGGTTGAAGAACAGCACCCCGATGACGGCGACGCCCGCCGCGGCACCGAGCTGGTCGGCGGTGCTGAGGACACCGGAGCCGGAGCCGGCGTGCTCCACCGGGACACCGCCGAGCACGATGTCCACCACCGGCGAGATGACGAACCCGAGGCCGAGGCCGAGCACGCCCAGCGCGGGCGCCAGGTCCCAGCCGCCGATGCCGGAGCCGAAGTGGTCGATGGTGAAGATGAGGGCGACCATGCCGACCCCCATGATCACCATGCCGATGCTCAGCACCTTGCGCCCCATCTTGAGGGCCAGGACCGCCGAGAACGACGAGGTGATCATCGCGCCGAAGGAGAACGGCACGGTCGCCAGGCCGGCCGCCAGCGGCGAGAAGCCGAGACCCACCTGGAGATAGAGGGTGAAGGGGAAGAACAGGCCCGCGATGATCGCGAAGAAGCTCAGCATCACCAACAGGCCGGCCACGAAGGACCGTTCCTTGAAAAGGCTCGGCTCCACGAGGGCGGAGCCGTCCCGGGCCGCCTTGCGCCGCTCGTACAGGCCGAACACGACGAACAGCGGCACCGAGCAGGCCATCGCGGCGAACGACCAGGTGGGCCAGCCGGCCTCCGCGCCCTGCACCAGCGGGTAGAGCAGGGACAGCAGGGCGAGCGTCACCAGGGCGACACCCACCAGGTCCAGACGCTTGACGTTCGGCGACCGCGACTCGCGGACGAAGGCGCCCACCCCGAGCAGGGCGAGCAGGCCCACGGGCACGTTGACCAGGAAGATCGGACGCCACGACCAGCCGAAGAGGTCGGCGTCGACGAGCACCCCGCCGAGCACCGGACCGAGCATCGCGGCGACACCGGACAGGGCGCCGAACATGCCGAAGACCGCGGCGCGTTCCTTGGGCGGGAAGGCCACCTGGAAGATCGACAGGCCCTGCGTCATCACCATGGCACCGCCCAGGCCCTGCAGCACCCGGGAGGCGATCAGCATCTCCGTGCTCTGCGCCACCCCGCACAGCAGCGACGCGGCGACGAACACGACGATGCCCACGCAGATCAACCGCTTGCGGCCCAGCATGTCGCCGATACGGCCGACGGTGATCAGGCTCAGCGCGAAGGTCAGCGTGTAGGCGGCCGCGACCCACTGGAGCGCCGCCTTGTCGGCGCCCAGGTCGGTCTGCAGCACCGGAAGCGCCACGTTGACGATCGTCGTGTCGATGAGGTCGAGGGCGATGGCGACGAGAATCACTGCGGCGGCGCGCCACCGCTGCGGGTCCGGCACCCCCTCCCCTTCCAGGTACGTCTCCTCAGTTGCGTGCGTCACGGTGCTCTCTCCTCTGTCCGACGGCGCGCTTGCGCCGAGTGTGATCGGTTCCGCTTGAGCGCCGCTCGAGCGCGCCCGCCGACCATTCCGGCGGCAGCGGCACCCGTCGCGCCGGAAGGGAACGCGCAGACATGAGGCTGTACTTGCTGAGGCTGGGCACCGTCCCGGGGCTCGGGGCGCCGGTGCCCGGCTATCTGATCCGCACCGACGACGGGCACACCGTGCTGATCGACACCGGGGCCGCGCCCGACGGGCCCCTCCAGGTGGAGGAGGGCCAGGACGTGGTGTCGGCGCTGGCCCGCGTCGGCGTGCGCCCCGAGGACGTCGACCTCGTCGTGTGCTCCCACCTCGACCCCGACCACGTCGGCGGACACGCGGCCTTCCCCGGCGCCGAGTTCGTCATCCAGCGCGCCCACCTCGACCTGGCCCGCTCGGGCACCGTGCCGAGGCTCGCCGCGTCCCGGCCGCTGTGGGACGTGCCCGGGCTGCGGTACCGCACCGTCGACGGGGACACCGAACTCCTGCCGGGCATCGAGCTGGTGGCCTCCGGCGGGCATGTGCCGGGCCACCAGTCGGTCCTGGTCCGGCTGGAGCGGACCGGCGCTGTGCTGCTCGCCGTGGACGCCATCCCGATGAGCGCGGCCCTCGACCCCGAGGACCGCCCCGTCCTGCCCTTCGACCTGGATGAGAAGGAACTGCGCGCGTCGACCCGCAAGTTGGTGGACCTGGCGCGCGCGGAGAACGCCCTGATCGTGCACGGCCACGACGCCCAGCAGTGGCGGACGCTGCGTGTGGCGCCCGCGTACTACGACTGACGAGAGGCACCGTCGATGACGAGCAACGAGAGCGCTGGAAGCCCCGCCTGCACCGGGAGCCCGGCAGGCACCGGGAGCCCCGGGAGCCCCGAGCCCACCGAGCGCGTCCGCGTGGTCGTGTACCTGCGGGCCCCCGAGGACGGCACGGAACCGCTGGAGCGGGCGTACCGGGAGATCAGCTGGGTGCGGCCCGACACCGTTCCCGGACTGCTGCGCAGCGAGCTGCTGCGGGACGTGGACCGGCCCGGCGAGTTCGCGCTGCACGGCGAGTGGGAGAGCCTGGAGGCTTACCGCGCCTGGCAGTTCGGGCCCGACCACAAGGACAGCCCCTCGGCGCTGAGGTCCTTCCAGGACCGCTCCCGAGGCCGGCACTACGCCGTCTACGGCATCACGTCCGAGGAGGAGTGAGGGCGCCGGCGCCCGGCCCCTGACGCGCCCGGTCGCCGGACGCGGGACCGCCACCCCCGTCCGGGACTCCGGGCGGGGGTGGCGGTCGGTGTCCGGCGACCGGTGTCCCGGACGATGCGGTGGTCGGCGTCCGGGTCAGTCCTGCGTGACCGTCACCGCCTCCGCCGGTTCCACCGGTGCCTCCCACACCACCAGCATCAGCGCGCCCCGCTCGGTGCGTGGGGCGTGGACGCTGCCGGGGGCCATCACCAGCAGGGAGTTCTTCGGGTGCCGTCCGTCCTCGGTGATCAGTTCGCCGTCGAGGACGAGGATGATCTCGTAGCCGGTGTGGCGGTGCGGGTCGGCACTCGCGCCCGGGTGGTACCGCACCAGCGAGGCCGCGGGCCCGGACGGGCCGGTCTGCTCGGCGCCGTAGAGCGGGAACACCTCGACACCGACGCGGCCGTCCGCCGTCAGCGGGGTGAACCGCAGACGGCGGGTGAGCTCCTCGGGCCGGTCGAGCCCCTCGACGAGCAGCGGGGCCGCCACGGGGACCTGTCGTGCTGACATGCCGTCAACTCCTTCTCGCAGCAGGGAGATCAGGGGACACGGGAACGGGGGAGGGCCCGGTGGTGGTGCACGCGGGGCCGAACGGGGTGCCGTACTGCGGCAGTTGTTCGCGCACCACACGCCGCTGGATCTTGCCGGAGGTGGTGCGGGGCAGCCGTTCGGCGAAGCACAGCCGCTCGGGGCGCCCCACCGGTGACAGGGCGCGTCCGGCGTGCGCGAGCAGCAGACCGGCCAGCGCCGCGTCCGGCGTCCGGCCGGGTGCCGGGACGACGACGGCGAGCGGCAGCAGGCCGGCCCGGTCGTCCGGCACCGGCACCACCGCCACCTCGGCGACCGCGGGGTGGGCGCGCAGCGCGGCCTCCGCCTCGTACGGCGAGATCCGGTGGCCGTGGGACTTGAACACGTCGTCGCGCCGGCCCAGGACCCGTATCCAGCCGTCCGCGTCGCGTTCGCCGAGGTCGCCGGTGGCGTACCAGCCGCGGCCCAGGGCCTGTTCGGTGCGTTCGGGGTCGTCCGGGTAGCCGGCCATCACACCGACCGGCCGGCCGGCGTCGCCGCCCGCGTCCGCCCCGGCGGGACCGCCCGCGCCGAGCTCGACGCAGATCTCGCCGGAAAGCGACCCGTCCGGTCCGCCCGGCAGGTCCTGGCGGGCCCCCGTCTCCGGGTCGCGCAGGGTGACGCGGTAGCCGGGCAGTGGCCGGCCGAGCAGTCCCGGACGGGGTTCGGTGCCCGGCGTGGTGCCTATCAGGGCGGTCGTCTCGGTCTGCCCGTACCCGTCGCGCACCGCGACCCCCCAGGCGTCCCGGACCGCGTCGGCCAGGTCCGGCGGCAGCGGCTCACCGGCACTCGTGGCCTCCCTCAACCGGGGCGCGGCGGAGCCGAGATGGGGGCGCAGGGCCTGCCACACGCTCGGCGGCGCGCAGAAGGCGGTGGCCCGCAGCCGGTGCAGCAGGCCGGGCAGCCCGGCGGCGTCCACGGCGCCCTCGGGCAGCGCCACGATCGTGGCCTCGGCGTTCCACGGCACGAACAGGCTGCTCCAGGAGTGCTTGGCCCAGCCCGGCGAGGAGACGTTGACCTGCCGGTCGCCGGGCAGCAGGCCGTTCCAGTAGAGGCTGGAGAGGTGGCCGGCCGGATAGCTGAGGTGGGTGTGCGCGACCAGCTTGGGCGCCGAGGTCGTACCGGAGGTGAAGTAGCAGAACGCCACGTCGCCGGCCGGGGTGGGGCGCTCGGGCACGAACCTGCCGGCGGCCCGCTCGCTGCCGCGGTAGTCCGTCCAGCCCGCCGGGACCCGGCCGTCCGGGCCGGGGACCGCGATCCGCGCCCCGGGGACGGTCAGACCCTCGAAGGCCGGGGCCGCGGCGCTCCGGCACACCAGGTGCGCGAGCCGCCCGCGGTGGACCCGGTCGGCGGCCTGCGCGGCCGTCAGGTCCGGATGGCTGGGCACCACCACGGCCCCGAGCTTCAGCGCGGCGAGCAGCACCTCCCACAGCTCGGGCTGGGTGCCGAGGACCACCATCAGCCGGTCCCCGCGCGCCACCCCCAGACCGGCCAGCCAGTTCGCCACCGCGTCGGAGCGGCGGGAGAGGGCGGCGTACGAGTACGAGCGCACCCCGCCGTTCCGGTCGGCGAGTTCCAGCGCGGGCGTGTCGTTGCCGTCCGCGATCACGTCGAACCACTCCAGCGCCCAGTTGAAGTGCTCAGGCCGGGGCCAGCGGAACAGGGCCGCCGCGGTGTCCGGATCGGTGCGGTGGCGCAGCAGCAGGTCGCGGGCCGCGCGGAACTCGTGGTGCGCGGGCGTCCACCGGGCGGCCCGGTGGGCGTCCGGTGCCGGTGCCGCCTGGGTGCGCGAGGGCATCAGCGCTCTCCTTCGTCGTCGGACGAGCCGAGTTCGGCCCGCCACCGGGCGCTCAGCACCACACCGCTCAGGGCGGCGCCGCTCAGCGTCCGGCCGTCCGCCCCGGTGCGCGCCCCCGCCAGGGCGTCCTCGGCGATCGCGTCGGCGTCGGCCGTGAACTCGCCCCACACCCCCGGGCGTCCGCTGCCGACCTGGGTGAACCACCGGGTGAACTCGCTGGGGATGCCCAGCACGTACATCCCGTTCTCGGGACGCCCGTCGGCCCGTACCGGATGGAACGGCGACCCGGTGACCCTCACGCCCCCGGTGGCGAACTCGGTGCCGTCCGCGCCCCGGTTGACGTACGGGGTGAGCAGGCCCTGGTCGCGAAGCCGGGCCGTCAGGTCGCCGTGTGCCCGCCGCAGGTCCGGCTCGGGAATCCGGGCGTCGATCAGCACGTCCAGCGCGGTGCGGCTGCCGGCGACCTGCGGCGACTCCACGAAGAACCGTCCGGTGCCCGGGTCGGCGCCGTACCGGGCGTCCGGGCCCGCGATCCGCAGCAGCCCGGCGTCCAGCAGGGCGAGGAGCTGACGCAGCCGCACCATGGGCGGCCCGGTGGTGAGCCGGGACACCATGGGCACGAAGTCCCGCAGGAAGTCCTCGCGGTGCGAGTCGGGGGCGAGACCCGAGAAGTCCACGGCGCAGCGCAGCACCCCCCGCACGTCCCGGATGGTGTCCAGGCAGGCCTTCACGGGCCCCTCGGCGTTGCCCTCCTCGGCCAGCTCCAGGTCCCGGCGCAGCAGCGCGGCCAGCTCCTCCTGGAAGGCCGCGCCGCCGGGGAAGCGGCGCCCGCGGAACGGCCAGGCCCACTCCTCCAGGTCCAGGGGGCGCAACCCGCGCAGGCCGCAGCGGGCCGCGGCCCGGAACACCGCCTGCCGCGGATCGGCGTCGCCGGCCCGCACCGCCTCCTCGGCCCGCACCGCCTCCTCGGCCTCGTGCCGGAACCGCTCGGCGATGTCGGGCCCGTAGTCGCGGTGCAGCGCCGTCGCACAGCGCACCAGTTCCACCTCGGCCAGCAGCCAGGGCTCGACGTCCGCCCGGAAGTCCAGCGGCCCGCGCCGGCGCAGCGCGCGGACCCGTTCCCGGGTGAACAGCCGCGGCCGGTAGGTGTGCTGGGG
This sequence comes from Streptomyces sp. NPDC005574, assembly GCF_040605435.1. Classification (NCBI taxonomy): domain Bacteria; kingdom Bacillati; phylum Actinomycetota; class Actinomycetes; order Kitasatosporales; family Streptomycetaceae; genus Streptomyces; species Streptomyces sp. NPDC005574. The sequence continues at coordinate 64,857 of NZ_JBEXCW010000040.1, read as the reverse complement.
CCCCTTCTGGTTGCGGCCGCGGGCCAGCAGCGGCACCCCGCTGCGCGACCCGGCGACCAGCAGCGGTTCCCGGCCGCTCGGTTCGTACCGGAGGTCGTTCCCGGCCGGCACGAACCGGCCGCCGCGCCCGGTGGTGAGGGCGGCGACGACGTCGTAGAAGGACAGGCCGAGGCCGATCACGCCGACGGTGCTGCCGGGTGCCACCTCCGCCAGCGGCATGTCGATCGCCGAGTCGCCGCGCACGTACCGCAGGTGCGGTCGCTCCTCGGCGAAGTCGGCCAGCGCCCGCTGGTCGGGCCGCAGTCCGGGCAGCGGGTGGCCGGTGGTCAGCACCACCCGGTCCGCGTGCACCCGGCGTCCGTCGCCGAGGGTCAGCAGGTACCGTCCGTCGGACTCCCGGGCCAGCGTCCGGACGTACTGGCCGGAGAGCCGGCGCAGCCGCAGCGTCCCGGCCGGCAGGGTCCGCTCGACGCGGTCCAGGGCGTAGGCGAGGTACTGCCCGTACAGGGCGCGCGGGGCGCAGGCGTCCGGGGCCGCCCGCTCCGGGTCGACGCCCCGCCACCACTCGTACAGCGAGGGGCCCGCCCCGGCGCGGGCGGGACCGCCGTCCGGGGGCCCGGAGAAGATGGTGACCTCGCCGGAGACGGTGTTCATCATCGACCAGTGCGGCTGGCCGGTGCGCCAGATACGGCCCGGCCCCACCTCGGTGGCGTCGATCGCGCAGATCTCCACCGGGCGGGCGGCCGGCTCCTCGGCCAGCCGGGCCGCCAGCCGCTCCAGCACCGAGGTGCCGCGCGGACCGGTGCCGACCACCGCGATCCGGTACGGCTCCGGCGGTGACTCGTCGGGCGGCTGCTGCCCGGGCAGAGCCTCCCAGCCGGAGTCCGGGGCGCCCTCCAGGGCCAGCAGGTCGTGCCGGTCCGCGGTGTAGCGCAGCATCTGCAGCAGCCGGCCCGCGGTGACGGCGCCCGGCGCGGAGCGCGCCGCCCCGGTGCGGCGGGGCAGCGGCAGCCGCCCGGTCCGGGTCCAGCGCAGCCGCCCCTCCCCGTCGACGGCGGCCTGGGTCAGCCCCCGGTTGTCCTCGTGCAGACAGAACGGCACGTCCAGGATTCCGGCCGCGAAGGCGCGGGTCAGCGCGGTGCCCACGTCGTCGTGCAGCTCCAGCGTCGCCTCCACCAGCGCCCGCGCCTCGGCGAGCACCTCACCGGGGTCGACCTGGTGGGCCCGCGGGACACGGCTGTCACCGCGGGTGCGGAGCGCGGTGCGGGCCGCCGACCGCAGCGCGGCGACGTTCTCGGCGACGGTCGGCAGCCGCACCGCCTCGACCGGTGTCTTCACGATGAGCCGCTGGGCGCCGCCGCGCACCGCGAGTTCCGCGCTGCGGTCCATCAGCAGCTGCGCGCCCTGCGGGCTGCCGGGGAAGACACCCATGTACGTGTAGAGCACCAGGTGGCGGTCGACGTGGCCGGGCAGCCACTCGTCGGCGAGCAGCCGCAGCGCGGCCAGCGCCTCGACGTCCTGGCGGGCGTCGGTCTGCTGCGCGTAGCTCAGGGACACGCTGGTCGTGCCCTGCTGCACGAAGAACAGCGCCTCCAGCACGCTCGTCGCCACCAGCAGCGAGGGCGGGCACAGCTGGCCGAGCAGGCAGCCGCCGAACGTCTCCAGATGCGCCCGCAGTCCGCGGGCCCGGCTCAGCTCCGCGAACTCCGCCGTCGCCGCACGCCAGTTGGCGACCGACTCGGCCAGCGGGGTGCGGCCGTAGGGCAGGCAGTACGACACCGGGCCGCCCTCGCTCGCGGAGAGACCGGCGGCGGCCATCGCGCGGAAGATGTCCCCGGGCAGCGCCGAGCCGTGCCGCACCTGCACCGCGCGGTCGGCGGCCGCCGCGGCGACCCGGGCGGTGACCTGCGGTCCGTGCGCCACCAGCGGGAAGCCGTTGAGCGCGTCGCCCGCGGCCAGCGCGGCCCGCGCGTGGTCGTGGTCGCCGACCCGCGTGTAGCTGTCGAGGGTGAGGGTGCCGACCGTCGGGTAGGGCAGCGAGCACACCGCGCGCAGCCCCGCCGCCATCGCGTCCGGGGTGGCCATCCCCATCCGGGGCTGCACCACGAGCAGGCCCATGGCGGCGGCCCGGCGCACCTGGGCGCCCAGATCGGCGGACGGGAGGTCGCTCGACGACTGCCCGGTCATACCGCCCTGCCCTCCGGAGCCCGCTGCGGCAGCGCCCCGAGGATCCGGCCGATCAGCGCGGTGTCCGCGGTGTCCGTGAACACCGCGTCGAAGCCGGCGTCGACCAGTGCCCGCGCGGTCGTGGTGCCGTCGTCGCCGGTGATCCCCAGCTTGCCGCCGATGACCGCGGGCGTGTCCCGGGCCACCGGGTCGGCGCGCAGCTTGCGGATCATCCGGGCCCCGTCGAGCTGCCCGTGGCCGTTGACGGTGCTGACGACCAGCAGGTCGGGCCGGATCCGGCGCACGGAGTCGAGGAGCAGCCGGTCGGGTACGCACGGCCCGAGACTGACGACCTCGTGGCCCATCTCCTCCAGCAGCAGCCGGAGGAAGACCAGGTTCCAGGTGTGGGCGTCCGAGGAGACCGTGGACAGCAGGACGCGCCGCCGCCCGTCTCGATGGGCCACCGTCCTCATAGGTGTTCATCTCTCTCTCGTAGGGCTGGCGTAGGACTGGCGTGGGACTGGCGTGCCACCGGCGCCGGGCCGGTGCGGGACGGGCTGCGGACCGGCGCGGGCCGGTACGGGCCCGGGCGCCTGACCACCCGTCGGACGGGCGCTGGACGGCCGCTGGGCGGGCCCTGGAGGGGCGCTGGATCGGCGCGACACCCTCGCGGCACCGGCGCGGACCCGGCGCCCGGCCGTCCGTCGGGCCGTTCCCGGACGGGGGCGGACCGGCCGCCGGCGGGCGGTCAGCGCAGGGTGACCAGCTGCCACATGCCTTCGAAGGCCCGCTTGACGAGCGTCTGGCGGTTGCTGATGAAGGAGGTGAGCAGATAGCGGCCCGGCTGGAGGGAGTGCGCGAACACCGCGGACGAACCGGGCTGCAGCGGGGTCAGACCGGTGGGCACGCCGGTGAACGGGTAGACAGGGGGGTTCTCGCCCCTGCCCAGCGCCTCCATGCACGCGGTGACGTCCGCGTCGGTGGCCCCCGCCACGGTCCGCAGGAACATCACCTCGTTGAGCTGCGCCGTGTGGTTCACCACCTGGAACACCCCGGCGGCGGGCAGCGTGCCCGCGGTGAGGTAGCGGCCCCGGTCGCCGTCGTCGTACGGCGTGATGACGTGCGGCGCGACCCGGGGGCGGCCCTGCGGACTGGTGCCGGTCACCCGCAGCGTGCGCACCCGCTCCGGGTGCGCGGGGTCGACGGTGGTGTAGTCGAGCAGGTGGTAGGTGCCGGGGGCGAGGATCCAGGTCACCTCCACCGCCCCGCCGGCCGCGGTCACGGCCGGTCCGCCGAAGTAGCGCGCCTCGCTGTCGATGAGTTCCAGGCCGGCCCGCCGCTCGGCCGGGTCCTTGGCGGTGGCGGCCTGCCGGTAGTGGGTCAGGAAGCCGTCCAGGGACACTCCGGGCAGCAGCCTGATCAGCCCGAGGGGGTGCTGCTGCGCGGGGTCCGGCGTGGTCGCGCGCAGGGTGACCACACCCGCGGGGACCGTGTCGGCGCTCAGGGTCAGGCCGTCGGGCGCGGCCACCGCGCCGACGACCGTCCCGGCCCGTGGTCCGTGGTGCCTGGCGGACTCCTGGGCCACCGCCGTGCCGGGCAGCAGCGCGGTCGCGCCGCCCGCCAGCCCGAACAGCACGCCGCGCCGCCGCGGACCGCGCCCGACGCCCGAGGGTCCCGCTGGGTTCGCGTCTCTCACCGGTTCCTCCTTAGTTCCGAGGCCCGGATGCTCCGCAGACCGGCTCAAGGGTGGCTTCAGGCCGTATCGAGAGAGCCCGTCCGCCCGTGGCCGGGACGGGTGGCGGCACCCTCCCGCGCCCGGCGGCCATAGGCGTATTCGAGCGCGGCACGCCACCCTGCCCCGGTCGTCCCGCCCACCGGCACCACCTGGAGGAGCCCCCATGGACACTGCTGTCGCCGTCGTCACCGGAGCAGGCAGCGGCATCGGCGCCGCGACCGCGCGCCGGCTGGCCGCGACCGGCCACCGGGTCGTGCTTACCGGCCGTCGCAAGGACCGCCTCGAAACGGTCGCCGCGCGGATCACGGCGGCCGGCGGCCAGTGCTCCGCGCACCCCCTGGACGTCACCGACCAGCAGGCCGTACGGGACTTCGCGGACGGTCTGGAACGGGTCGACGTGCTGGTGAACAACGCGGGCGGCGCGCTCGGCACCGAGTACGTCGCCGTCGCCGACCCGGCCGACTGGTCCGCCATGTTCGAGGTCAACGTCCTCGGCACCCTGCACGTCACCCAGGCACTGCTGCCCCTGCTGGTGGCGGACGGCGGCGGCACGGTCGTGGTGCTGTCCTCGACCGCCGGACACGTCGCCTACGAGGGCGGCGGCGGATACGCGGCGGCCAAGCACGGGGCGCACGCCCTCGCGGCCACGCTGCGGCTGGAACTGTGCGGCGAGCCCGTGCGCGTGGTCGAGATCGCACCCGGTCTGGTGCGCACCGAGGAGTTCGCCCTCAACCGGTTCCGGGGCGACGCCGACGCCGCGGCCCGCGTCTACCGGGGCGTCGAACAGCCCCTCACCGCCGAGGACGTCGCCGACGCCGTGACCTGGGCCGTGACCCGGCCGGCGCATGTCGACGTCGACCTCATGGTCGTCCGCCCGCGTGCCCAGGCGGCCCAGCACAAGGTCCACCGCACGGGCTGAGCGACTCCCGCGCCCACCGGACCCGGTGTACCGCCGCTCAAGCGGGCGCCTAGCCCCCTGCGGCTGAATATGCGCGGGCACCGGCCCCACCGGACACCGCCCCGCCCGACACGACCCACCGAACGCGGACACGGCCCCACCCGACGCGGACCCGGCCCAGCGAACAAGGAGAGAGCGCGTGCTGACTCGCAGGCAACTCATCAGGGCGAGCGCTGCCACCGGTGTGCTGGCCGCCGCCTCCGGCGCGGGCGCGACGGCGCTCGCCTCCGGATCCGGCGGCGGGAGGGCCGACGAGCTCTTCGCCCTGCCGCTGCGGCGGGCCCGGGTACTGCGCCCGCTCGGCCAGGGACGCGGCCGGCACGGCGCGGGCTACGACGTCTACCGGCTGACCGCCCGCGAGGCGGACGTGTCCGTCCTGCCCGGCACCACGACCCGGATGCGCCTGTTCAACGGCGAGGTCGCCCCGGTCATCCGGGCCACCCGGGGCCGGCCGGTGATCATCGAGCAGACCAACGCCCTCGGCGTCCCGTTCTCCATGCACCTGCACGGCGGCCACGTCCCGGCCCGGCACGACGGGCACCCCGACAACGAGGTGCTGCCCGGCGGCAGCCGCGTCTTCAACTACCCCAACGAGCAGCGCGCCTCGTCCATGTGGCTGCACGACCACTCCCACCACGCGCACGCCGAGAACGTCTACCTGGGCACCGTGGCCGGCTATCTGCTGACCGACGCGTTCGAGGAGAAGCTGCCCCTGCCCAAGGGCCGCTACGACGTGCCGCTGTACCTGCGGGACGCCAAGTTCGCCGAGGACGGCTCACTCGTGTACGCCATGGACGGCTTCATGGACCGGCCCACCGTGCTGGTCAACGGCCGCCCCCGCCCGTACTTCGAGGTCGCCGCCCGCAAGTACCGCATCCGCCTCACCAACACCTCCAACGAGCGGGCCTTCCTGCTCCGGCTGGGCCAGGGCGACGAGATGACCCACATCGCCACCGACGGGGGCCTGCTGCCCGCGCCGGTGCCCGCCCGGGTCCTGGAGATCTGGCCGGCCGAACGGCAGGAGGTCGTCATCGACTTCTCCCGCTACCCGGTCGGCTCCCAGGTCGTCCTCAGCAACGCCATCGCCTTCCCAGGCGAACTCCCGGAGGTCATGCGCTTCGACGTGGTGCGCACCGCGCACGACCCCTCCCACGTGCCGGACGAGTTGCGCCCGGTGCCCGACCTGGGCACCCCCACCGTGGAGCGGACCCTCGTCATGTCCTTCGACGCGACCACCGGGCAGCACCTGATCAACGGCCGGCCGTTCGACCCCGAACGCGTCGACCTGCGGCCCCGGCTCGGCACCACGGAGGTGTGGACCGTCCACAACACCGACACGCGGTTCGGCATCCCGCACTCCCTGCACACCCACCTGGAGCACTTCCAGGTGCTGGACCGGGACGGCACGCCCCCCGCGCCGGGCGAGGCGGGACTGAAGGACACCGTCACCGTCATGCCGGGCAAGAGCGTGCGCTTCAAGCTCAGGTTCACCGACTACACCGGCAGGTTCATGTACCACTGCCACCTGCTGGGCCACATGACCATGGGAATGATGGGCCAGATGGAAGTCGTCGGCTGACCCCGGGCTCCGCACGGCCCGCCGCGCCCGCAACGAGACTTCTGGAGGACCGTCTTGTCCGACGACATCTCCGACGACATGCCGGACGCCCCGTCCGGCGACCACCCGGAAGCCGTGTCCGACGACCTCCCGGACGACACCCTGCGCTTCCCCTTCGAACACCCCCGGCTGTTCGACCCGCCCCCCGAGTGGCGGCGGCTGCGCGGAGGCTGCCCGGTGGCCCGCGCCGAGCTGCCCACCGGCGACCGCGCCTGGCTGGTGACCCGGTACGAGGACGTGCGCGCGGTGCTCAACGACCCCCGGCTCAGCCGCGCGGCCGCCACCCGGCCGGAGGCGCCCCGGCTGGGCCCGGCCCGGCCCGAACCGGACTCCATCATGGCGATGGACCCGCCCGACCACACCCGGCTGCGGCGGCTGCTCGCGCCGGCCTTCACCGGCCGGCAGGCCGAGCTGCTGCGGCCCCGGATCGCCCGCACCACCGAGCGGCTGCTCGACGGGATGGCGGAGATCGGGCCGCCCGTGGACCTGGTCGAGCACCTGGCCAGACCGCTGCCCATCATCACCATCTGCGAGCTGCTCGGCGTGCCGGACGGTGACCGGGAGTCGTTCAAGGAGTGGACGGACGCGGCCCTCACCCTCGCCCCGCACGCGGCGGGCACGGTCACCGGCGCCCGGCAGCGGCTGGCCGACTACCTGCGGCACCTGATCGCCGAGAAGCAGCAGACACCGGGCGACGACCTGCTCGGCACCCTCATCGCCGCCCGTGACGGGGACCGGCTGCGGCCCGCCGAACTGGTCACCGTAGCCGCCACGCTGATCACCGCCGGCTATCACACGGTCGCCAACTCCCTGGCCAACTCGGTCCTCGCGCTGCTGCGGCACCCCGGGCAGCTCGACCCGTTGCGAGGCGCGGAGTTCCCGGCCGCGGCCGTGGAGGAACTGCTGCGCTGGACGCCGGGGCCGGTCAGCGGCGGCACGATCCGGATCGCCACGGAGGAGGTGAAGATCGGCTCGACGGTGGTACGGCCGGGGGAGGCGGTCATCCCGTCCACGGCGTCGGCCAACCGGGACGCGGACATGTTCCCCGGCCCCGACGTCCTCGACCTCGGCCGCACCGAGAACCGGCACATCGCCTTCGGCCACGGCATCCACCGCTGCCTGGGGGCGCCGCTGGCCCGGGTGGAGCTCCAGGTGGCGTTCGGGGCGCTGCTGCGCCGGTTCCCCGGGCTGCGGCTCGCGGTCGACGAGCAGGAGCTGACCTGGGGTGCCGGAATGATCCGGGGACTCAGCTCGCTGCCGGTCGCGTGGTGAGCGACTGCCCGCCGGCGGCCGCCGCGCCGGGCAGCGGCCCGGCCGGCGTCCCCGGCAGCGTGCGGGTCAGGTCCCGCAGCAGCTCGTTGACGCGCAGCGAGAACCCCGCGATGACCTCCAGCTGGTCGTCGTCGTACGACTGGAGTACGGCGGTCATCGCGTCCGCGAGCGGGGCGAAGGCCGCGGCGAGTTCCTGCTCGCGGCGGCCGGTGGAGGCCACGATGACCCGGCGCCGGTCGTCGGGGTCGCGGACCCGCTCGATGAAGCCGGCCTTCTCCATCCGGTCGAGCACGGCCGTGGTCGCCGAGGTGCTCATGCCGGTGATCTCGGCGAGCCGGCCGGCGGTCAGACGGGGTTCGCTGCGGGCCAGGTCGACGCACTTCATGTCGGTCGGGTTCAGCCCGAAGCGGGCGGCGATCGCCTGGTGCAGCAGCTGTCCGCGGCCGCCGTTGTCCCGCACCGCGTCCTCGATCGTGGCGATCAGTTCCGGCCTGCGGTGACCGTGCGGGGTTGACATGACGCACCTCCGGGAGCAAAGTATTTCGATGTATCGAGATTTCCGAATCATCGAGAATTCCTGTCTGTAGGACGAGCTTAGCGGTGAGGGGTGGGCATGAACACAGCTGCGGGTGACCAGGCCAAGTGGCGCGTCGAGGGAGTCGTCGAGGCGCCCGTGGAGCAGGTGACCGAGGCCCTGCTGAACGTGCGCGAGGGCGCGGCCGGGGTGGACGGCAACGCCCTGGTGCTGGCCGGCGACCACGTCCGGGAGAGCGGTGCGGTGACTCTGGAGGGCGGCCCCGAGAAGTTCACCGGACGCTTCGGCACCTCCGGCGAGGACTACCTGGAGCTGACCGTCGACCGCGCGGCCGGCGCCGTCGGCGTGCAGACCTGGTTCGGCGGCACCTACACCGTCGAACCCGCGGACGGCGCGAGCCGGGTGGTGCTGCGGGTGCACAACCTGGTCCCGGGCGCCGGACGCCTGGGCCGCAAGGTCGCCGAGATCGGCATCGACGCCCGCCTCGAACGCCTCCTGCTGTCCGTCCTGACGGCCCTGTCCGCCCACCTCGGCGCCCCCGCGCCCACCGGGGTCACCGTCAAGTAGCCCCAGCCCGGCGCGGATCCGAGCCGCAGTCCTGCCTCCTCGCGGATCCGCGCCTCCCCGAACCACAGCCACCCGGTGCCTCATCCCCCGCGGCCCCGGGTGGCTGTGCTGTCACCGGCCGGGTGCGCGTGCCCCGGCCGTAGCACCCGACAGCGGTGTCCTTCACGCCAGTTGGCCGGTTCGAGGCCCATTGGAGCAGTGCGCGAGGCGCGGGTGTGACCCTCTCGGCGACCGTGCGCCACCCGGCGCCGGGCACGAGGAGGCAACATGAGAACGGACCGAACGGCCCGTGCGCGGGCCACCCGCGGGGCGCTGCTGGGCGGCGCGCTCGCCCTCGTGGCGGTGGGTGCCGCACCCGGCCCCGCCGGGGCGTCCACTGCCGGCGAGACCGTCCTGGTCAGCGTCGGCCTGGGCGGCGCACCGGCCAACGGCCCCAGCGAGCGGGCGTCCGTCAGCGCCGACGGCCGCCTGGTGGTGTTCACCTCGCACGCGAGCAACCTGGTCCGCGGCGACCACAACGACTGCAGCGACGTGTTCCTGCGCGACCTCCGGCGCGGCACGACCGTCCGCGTCGGCCGGGGCGTGGACGGGCGGGAACCCGACGGCTGCACCGGCATCGACCCGACCATCAGCGCCGACGGCCACTACGCGGTGTACTCCGCCGACTCCACCAACCTGGTCCGCGGGGTCCGAGACGGCCGTTCCCACATCTACCGCACCGACCTGCGCACCGGCGCCACCGTCCTGGTCTCGGCCGCCGCCGACGGCACCCCCGGCAACGGCGACAGCATGCGCCCCACCCTGTCGGCCGACGGACGGTACGTGGCCTTCGCGACCTCCGCCGACAACGTGATCCCGGGCGACACACCGGCGAGCACCTGGGACACGGTCGTACGCGACATGGTGACCGGCACGACCGTCCGCACCAGCGCCGCCGACGACGGCACCCCCGGCAACGCCGCCAGCGACGGCACCCAGCTCAGCGCCGACGGCCGGTACGCCACGTTCTTCTCCAACGCCACCAACCTCACCCCGGACGACACCAACAAGAAGGTCGACGAGTTCCTGCGCGACCTCGGCACCGGCCGCACCACCCGGCTCAGCGTCTCGGCCGCCGGGGTCCAGTCCGACCAGATCACCATCGGCGGCACCATCAGCGACGACAACCGCTACGTCGTCCTGAACTCGCACGCCACCAACCTCACCGCCGACAGCCCCGCCACCGGCCAGAACCACATCTACCTTCAGGACCTCCAGGAGGGCACCCTGCGCCTCGTCGACAAGGGCGACGACGGCGTGCCCGCGCCGGGCGGCACGTTCTGGGCCAGCATCTCCGGCGACGGCCGGCACATCCCGATGGCGTCCGCGGGACCTCGTCTGGTGCCCGACGACACCAACAACGTGCGCGACATCTTCGTCGCGGACCTGCCCGGCGGCGAGCTGCGGCGGGTGAGCGTCGGCGCGGGCGGCATCCAGGCCGACGCCGCGAGCTACTTCCCCGACGCCGACCAGCACGCCGACACCGTGGTGTTCGCCTCGTACGCCACCAACCTCGTGACCGGCGACACCAACGGACAGCCGGACATCTTCGCGCACCGCGAGAAGCCGTGAACCGCCCGTCCGGACAGCAATCGCAGAGAGGGAAGCAGACCATGGGGATCACAGTCGGCCGCTACCGGCGCACGACGGCGCTCGCCGTGACCACGGCGCTGACCCTGGGCGGACTCGCCCTCGGCGTCACCGGGGGCGCCACCGGATCGACGGCGGCCGACCGGACGGTGCCCGGCACCGTCGTCGTCCAGGAGAACGCGCACGGGCGGGTGCTCACCGCCGACCCGTCGGTGCGCGACAAGCGCGGACTCGTCGCGGCCGTCCACGAGGAGCGCCTGGCCCGGCAGCAGCCGGCCGGTGCGCCCGCCCCGGCGACCACGGCCACCGGCGGCGACGGCGGGCACGGCGACCAGTCCGGGTTCCCGGTCCGCGACCAGTGGCTGAACTCCGCCGGGCACCGCAGGGTCGCGGTGCCCGGCGGACAGGGCGCGCTCGCCGCGGCCGGCGCCAGCTACGTCAAGGTGCCGTACATGGAGTACTACGCGCTGTTCACCGACACCTCCTCCGACGTGTCCTGGCTCGGCGACCGGCCCTTCACCGCCGACAGCATCGAGCACACGGACACCTGGGACGTCGGCTCCGTGGGCGCGCCCTTCTGGGTCGTCGGCGCGCCCCAGGGAGCCGCGGTCAAGAGCACCGGCAGCACCGCGGAGGCGTCCTGGACCACCACCGTCCAGGACAACTGGTACAGCGAACACGCCTACGACCAGGTGGCGTTCTACCCGCCCAGCCAGGACGACTACTCCAACGTGTTCCGCATCAGCCACTCGGTCACCGGCACCTTCCAGTTCGGCTCGTCCTTCTACACCGTGACCAGCCGCGACCGGGCCTACAGCTGATGACCCGGCCCGCCCCGCGGCGCCCGGGCCGCGCGCGCAGGGCAGGACCGCTGGCGGCCCTCACGGCGCTGCTGGCCGTGGCGGCCGGCGGATGCGGCCCGGCCGGCGCCGGCCGGGCGCCCGCACCGGGCGGCACGTCCGGTCCGGACGCCGCGCCCGCGCCCGTCCGGGTCGACGCGCGCGCCCTGCTGCGGGACTCGTGGGTCACCGACGGGCGGCGCGGCTGGTTCATCGACGGTGCCGGCGCCGGCCCGGCCGCCGTGCCCGCCCCGGCGCAGTCGCCGTTCTCCCTCTACGAGACCGACTGGCGGCTGCGGATCGCCGCCCTCCCCGACGCCCGCACCGGCACGCGGATCGACCCCGGCCGGCTGGGGGTGTGGGCCGCGGCCGCGGAGACCGGCCGGCTGGCCTCCTCCGGGCTGCCCGCCCTCGCCCAGGTCGACCTGGCGGTGGACGCCCTCCGCACGGCCGGCGGCACGGTCGACCGCGCGGGCGTCGCCCGCACGCTGGAGTCGCTGCGCGCCGGCGGCGCCTACCGCACCGGGCCGTCCGCGCGTCCCGGCCCGGGCGGCACGGCGGTGGCCGTCCGCGTCCTGACCCGCCTCGGCCTGCCCGTCCCCGCACCGGTGAGGGCCGCCAACTCCCTTGCGTTGAACGGCCTTTCGGCCTGGGACGCGGTCACCGCGCCCGGCGAGGTGGTGCCGGTGCTGGAGACCGCGGCCGCCCTGGGCGTGACCGGCGCCGACCGGGACCGCGCGGCCGCACTCGCCGTGGCCGCGGAACGCGCCCTGAGCCGCCTCGGTATCGACCCGGTGCGGCTCGCGTCGGAGGCGGCGCTGCGCACCGCGGCGAGCCGCCTCCGGGCACGGCTGCCGCGCTTCGCGCCCTCGGCGTGCGACGGACGCACGCTGCCCGACGGAGGCATCGGACTGCCCGGCGCCGGACACGGCGACCCGCAGGCCACGTACTGGGCGCTGCGCCTCGGCTGCTCCGCCGTCCGCGCACCGGCGGCCGGGGCCCACTCCCGGGCCGGCTGGCCGGCGGCGGGCGCCCGGGAGTCGGCGCTGAGCGCCTCGGCGGCGGCCATGGCGGTGGCCCGCTCCACCGGGCTGACGGCCGAGTTCGCCGGGCCGCTGGCCCGCCAGGTGCGCGAGGTGTGGCTGCCACGGGCGGACGGTCCCGCGCCGTACGACACCGCGGACCTGGTGGACCGGGTGAACCTGCGGCTGATCGCCGGCGCGCTGGGCGGGCCGGTGGCGCGCGAGGTCGGCCGCGGACTGCCGGCCCCGACGCCCCGCGCGGTGCGGCCCGGGGACGACGCGGGGCTCCTGCTGAGCACCCTGGACGCCCGCGGTTCGACGGCCGCGGAAGGCGCCCTGTGCGGCGCGCGCTCACCGCTGCGTACGGCGGCCCGCCGCACCGGCGGCTCGATCCTCCGGGCGACCTGGCTCGCCGCCGCGGCCGACCTGTGCCACGACCCGGACCTGCGCGCCCGCGCCGTGGCCCTGGCCCGCGCCCGGCGGGTCACCGGCGGGGTCTACCGGGCCGGCCCCGACCCGTCCTTCGAGGCGTCGGTCCTCGGCACGTGGATCGAGCGCCCCGCCACGGACGCGCTCACCGCCTGGACCCGCGCGGGCCTGTGCCGGGGCGACCGCTGCGCGGAGACGGCCCGCTCGCTGCCGGCCGCGGACCGGACCCCGCTGCGCACCCTCGCCGTCCTGCTCACCGCCCGCACCGGCCACTACGAGGACCTGTTCCCGGTGTCCTTCTGACCGGGCGGACACCGGGCGAGCGGGGGGCGGCGCCGTGCAGGCGAGCAGGGGAGGCCGGAACCGGGCCGGTGCCGGTGGCCGTGCACGCGAGCGGCAGAGGCCGGAACCGGCGGCCGTGCACGCGAGCGGGGGAGAGGCCGGGGCCGGGCGGACACCGGGTGAGGCGAGCGGGGGAGAGGCTGGAACCGGCGGTCGTGCACGCGAGCGGGGAGAGGCTGGGGCCGGGCGGACACCGGGTGAGGCGAGCGGGGGAGGCCTGAACCGGGCCGGTGGCCGTGTACGCGAGCGGGGAGAGGCCGGTGGCGGGTGGACACCGGGTGAGGCGAGTGGGGGAGAGGCCGGGGCCGGCGGTCGTGCACGCGAGCGGGGGAGAGGCCGGTGGCGGGTGGACACCGGGTGAGGCGAGCGGGGGAGAGGCCGGGGCCGGCGGTCGTGCACGCGAGCGGGGGAGAGGCCGGTGGCGGGTGGACACCGGGTGAGGCGAGCGGGGAAGAGGCCGGGGCCTGCGGCTGAGCACGCGAGCGGGCGAGGCCGGAACCGGCGGTCGTACGCGAGTGGCGAGCTGGGCAGAGGGCGAGGCCGGAACCGGCGGCCGTACACGCGAGCGGCGAGCGGGGCAGAGGGGGGCCGGAACCGGCGGCTACGCACACGAGCGGGAGAGCCGACGGAGAGGCCGGCACCCGCGGCCGTACACACGAGCGGGGCCCGTCCACTTCGGTGGGCGGGCCCCTTCGGGGGCCGGGCTGGGCAGCGGTCAGGCCAGGACCGCCGCCACGTGCCGGTCGAGGGCCGCGCCGTCGCGGATCCCGCCGCGGAAGGAGACATAGCCGTCGGGGCGGACTAGGAGCAGGGCGCCGTCCGCCGCGCCGAGACGTGTGCGCAGGCCGCCCGACGGGTCGGTGAGGGTGCCGTCCGGACCCCGCCCGGCGGTGACCACGCGCACCGGTACCCCGGCCCGGCCGGCCCCCGCGGCGGCCTCCTTGGCGGCGACCTCGGCGGCGGCCGGGTCGGCCGGGTCCTCGGGGAACGCCAGCAGCGTCCAGTCGCCCCGGCCCAGCAGCCGGAACAGCCGGTCCGCGCCCCCCTCGCCCTCGACGTCCGGAACCCGCGCACCGGGACCGGGACCCCCGCCGGCGGGGGCGCTCCCGGCGCTGAGCGGACTGTCCGGGTAGCCCAGCGGCAGCCCGGTGTGGCCCGCCCCCGCGTCCCCGCCGCCGGCCCCGGTGAGCCGGGAGCGCAGCAGCTCGAAGGGCGGCACCGGGCCGACCCCGCCCCAGTACGTGCGCTCGTTGCGCTCGGCCAGCGCCAGGGCGATCGGCCTGCGCTCCGCCTCGTAGCTGTCCAGCAGCCGCGCCGACGCCCGGCCCCGGACCACCGCCGCCAGCTTCCAGCCCAGGTTGAACGCGTCCTGCACGCCGGTGTTCATGCCCTGCGCGGTCACCGGCATCACGGTGTGCGCGCTGTCACCGGCCAGCAGACACCGTCCGGCCCGGTAGCGTCCGGCCACCGCGTTGTACAGCCGTACCCGCCAGTTGAACCGGCCGTCGTGGAAGCGCAGGTCGGACACGCCGCTGACGCGCCGGACCGCGTCGAGCACCTCGTCGGCGTCCGGGTCGCCCGACCGGCTGGGGTCGGGGTCGGCGACACCGGCGTAGAAGCGGTGGCGTCCGTCGGGCAGCGGGGCGGTGCCGAGCGAACCCGCCTCGCTGAGGAACAGATGGCAGTGCGCGGGGTCGCCGGGCAGCGAGCCCGTCCAGCGGGCGTCGATCTGCAGCAGCTGGGTGCCCGGGCAGGGCCGCTTCTCCCAGCTCGCCCCGATCGCGTCCCGGACCGTGCTGTGCGGGCCCTGCGCGCCCACCACCCAGCCGGCCCGCACGATGTGCGCGCCGCCGTCGGCCCCGGTCAGCCGGACCGTGACCCGGGCCGGCCCCTGCTCCAGGGAGACCGCGGTCAGGCCGCGCTCGACCCGCACGCCGAGTCCGGCCAGGTGCCGGGTGAGCATCTCCTCCGTCTGCGACTGCCCGATCAGCAGCGGCCGCGGGTAGCGCGTCCCCGGCTGCCCGGCGGGCCTCACCAGCGGCGGCAGCCCGGCGAAGTGGTGGGTGCGGTGGGTGTAGTCGACGCCGGAGTCCAGGTAGGCGTCCACCGGCAGGCCCATCAGGTCGAAGACCTCCAGGGTGCGCTGCCACACCGTGCAGGCCCGCGTCCCTCGGCGCGGTTCGGTGCGCCGGTCCACGATCCGCACGCGCACCCCGCGCCGGGCCAGCTCGATCGCCGTGCACAGGCCGACCGGCCCGGCACCGACCACCAGGACCTCGGGGTCGGTCTCCGCGGCCGTGCTCACGCGCGCTCCCACAGCAGCAGCGAGTGGTGGGACGCGAGCCGGGTGACGCCCGCCGGCCGCAGCCCGGCCTCGGCGGCGAGCGCGGTGAACTCCTCGACCGTGCGCTCGCGTCCCTTGTTGAACACCAGCATCCGCAGGTCGTACTCGGTGTTGAGCTGCTTGCCCTCGTCCTCGGCGATGACCCGCTCGACGACCATGACCCGGCCGCCCTCGGGCAGTGCCTCGGCGCACCGGGCGAGGATCGCCACGGACTCCTTGTCGTCCCAGTCGTGCAGGATCTGGCTCAGCACGTAGACGTCGGCGCCCGCGGGCAGCGGGTCGAAGAACGACTGCCCGACGACCTCGGTGCGCTCGGCGAGCCCGGCGGCCGCGAACCGTCCGGCGCCGCCCTCGACGGTGCCCGGCAGGTCCACGAGCGTGCCGCGGGAGTCCGGCGCGGTCCGCAGGATCGCCTCCAGGAGGGCGCCCGTGCCGCCGCCGACGTCCGCGATCCGGCGGGCCTCGTGCCAGGGGTGGGCGCCGGCCACCTCGGGGGCGAGCCGGCCCTGCACGGCGGCCATCTGGGCGTTGAAGGAGTCGGTCAGTTCCGGCCGGCGCTCCAGGTCGTCCCAGAAGGGCAGGCCGAAGACCGCGTCGTAGCCGGGCTCGCCGGTGCGCACGGCGTGCAGCAGCCCGCCGCAGGCGGCCAGGTCGATACGGCCGCTGGCGCCCTCTAGGTCCAGCCAGTGCCGCATCCGTGAGGGGTGCGTGTCGAGCAGCAGGCGCGAGGTGGCGGTCAGGCCGTACACGCCCGGCTCGTCCTCGGCGAAGACGTCCCGGCAGGCGAGGAAGCGCAGGAGCCGGCCCAGCGCGCCCGCCTCGGTCGACGTCCTCTCCGCCAGCTCGTCGCGGGTGCGCGCGCCCGCCTCGATGTGGTCGGCGATGCGCAGCGTGGCCGCCACGCGCACCGCGATGGGGGTGAACACGTCGACGAAGGCCGGACGCCCGCCCGGCCCCGGTCGCGTGGGCTGCTGCGTGTGCTCCGTGTGCGTGTCGATGGCAATGCACCTCTTCCGGAAGTCCCGTGTGCGGACCCGTGTGCTCCGCGGGCGGTGCGCCGATGGTCCTGACGACGCCTCGACGGGCGCTCAAGCGCGGCTGGGCGCCGCGCCTGAGGGCCGGGCGCCGGGGCCGCTGGGAGGGGCCGGGGGCACCCGCTTGACATCCGCCGACCTATCTCTCTAAATTAGAGATGCACGGAAAGAGAGAAGAACGAAATTAGAGCGTTCAATCGTGGCGCCGCCGCACGCGGCCCACCGCCGACCGAGGGAGAACCGACATGAACACCACCCACGACACGCACGCGACCCCCGTCGCCGGACTCGACGCCCGCGCCGTCCTGACCGGCCTCGCCGACCGCTGGGACGCCGCCGACGGACCCGGCTACGGCGCCCTGTTCACCCCGGACGCCAGCTACGTGCAGTTCAACGGCGTCCTGCTCGACGGCCGCCAGGAGATCGCGGACATGCACGGCCTGATGTTCCGCACGATGCTCTACGGCACCCGGCTGGTGACCCACGAGATCGAGAGCGTCCGCCCGGCCGGCGAGGACCGCGCGATCGTGGTCTCCACCGGCGCCGCCCTCTACCCCTGGCAGAAGGAGGTCACGCCCAAGCGGTTGTCGAGGCAGACCCTGATCCTGGAGCGCGTGGACGGCCGCTGGCTGGTCGCCGGCTTCCAGAACAGCCGGATCAAGCCGTTCCCCACCAGCGGACCCCTCTTCGAGGTGGCGAGCAGGGCCGTCCGCCTGCGTGTCGACCGCGCCCGGCGCGCCGCCTGACCCGTGTCCGCCGCGGGCGCGGACGACGGCGGACACGACCCGGCGAGGCGTGACCGCCGCCCGACGGCGGAGGCGGCCGCGTGACGTGAGCGCCGGACGGCGGACGCGTGACCGCGGCGCCCGACCGCGGAACCGTGACGGCAGCGCCCGACGGCACAAGCGACACGGCGCACGCGCCAGTACGCTGGCCGGAACCGAACGGCAGGAAGGCGACGCGACGATGCGACCGCACGGCGAAGAGGACCGCGAGGACCGCTCCCTGGGCACCCTCATGTCGCTGGCCACGGCCCTGCGGGTGCAGGCGGCCAGGACGGTTCTGTTCCAGTCCGCGGTGGCCCAGTCGGTCGGGCTCAACGCCACCGACTTCAACTGCCTCAGCCTGCTGGACCTGGAAGGCCCGATGACGCCCGGTCAGCTCGCCGAGCGTGCCGGACTGAGCCGCGGCGGAGCCATCACCACGGTGATAGACCGCCTCCAGAAGGCCGGCTTCGTCCGCCGCAGGCCGGACGCCGGGGACCGCAGACGCGTCATCGTCGAAACCGTCCCCGAGGCCTTCGCCGAACGGGTCGACACCGTCTTCACCGACTACCGCGCGGCACTCGGCAAACTACTGTCCGAACTGACCCCCGACCAGCAGGAACTGCTGCTCGACCTGACCCACCGGGGCAACGAGATCTTCCACGCCGAGACCCTGCGGCTCCAGGGACGGGCCTGACGGCCTGCCCCACCACCGCACTAGCGCGGCACGCCACACTCCGGGCGCCCGGCAGCACCACCAGCCGGACCACGCGACCCGGACGAGGTGACCCGCCGTGCTGACCGCCCACTACTCGATCCCGCTGCCCGCCGACTACGACATGGACGTCGTCCACCGGCGAGTGGCGGACCGCTCGGCCCCCTGGGACACGCGGGCCGGGCTGCTCCTGAAGGCGTTCTGCGCCACCGACGCCACCGACGGCGACGGCCACAACAGCTACGCCCCCTTCTACGTCTGGGCCGAACCGCACGAGTTCGGCCGCTTCCTCACCGGCGCCGAGTACGCGGGACTCTGCGCCGCCTTCGGACCGGTGCCGGTACGCACCGGCACCGTCCTGCAGTGCCACCTCGGCTCCGGCCCCGCCGGACACCTCGTCAGCGAGAGCGAGCCGCTCGGGCCCGTCACGGACCTGCGCGACACCGTCCGCGCGGAGGCGGAGCGGCACCGGGCCGTCCTGGCCGACCCGGCCGTCCACTCGCACGTCGTGGACCTCGACCCGGCCACGATGACGCTCACCCGCCGCACGCTCCTGCGCGCCGGGGGAGAGACCCCCCGGCCGAAGAACGGCGAGCGGGTCCTGCGCGTACTGCACCTGTCCCGACCCCCGCAGTCCACCACCGGCTGACGCCCCGTCACACACGGTCGGCTCCACCGCGGCTCAAGCCGCACCCGACGCCGCCGTGACACCTCTGGGCGCACTGTCTCAACAAGGAGTGCATGGTGACCACTACTCCGGTCCGGGGCGACACCCCCACCACGCCGCCACCCCCACACGGCCGCTCCGTCCTCGAGCGCACCGCCGGCTTCGCCCAGCACCACCGGTGGACGGCCCTGCTGCTCTGGGTCGTCGTCCTGGTCGGTGTCTGGACCGCGGCCTCCGCCGTCGGCGACGCCTACCGCGACGACTTCTCCCTGCCCGGCACCGAGACCCAACAGGCGCTGGAGACCATGGAGAAGCACGGCTCGGCGCAGGCCGGCGACACCCTGGAGATCGTCCTCCACGACCGGCAGGGCCTGACCGGCGCCGACACCCGCGGCCGGGTCACGGCCATGCTGGGCAAGGTCGCGAAGCTGCCCCAGGTCGCCGACGTGCGCAGCCCCTACGACGACCGGCAGGCCGTCTCCCGGGACGGCACCGTCGGCTACGCCACCGTCGTCCTCGACGGCAAGTCCGAGGACATGGCCAAGGCGGACACCCAGCGGATCTACGACACCGCCCGCACCGCCCGCTCCGGCGCCCTCGCCGTCGAACTGGGCGGCGACGCGGCCCGCAAGCTCGCCGAACCCGAGGGCGGCGCCGCCGAGGGCATCGGCATGCTCGCCGCGCTGGTCATCCTCGGCCTGATGTTCGGCACCGTCATCGCGGCCGGACTGCCCGTCATCGCCGCGGTGTTCGCCGTCGGCAGCACCCTCGGCGTGATCATCCTGCTCTCGCACGTCTTCACGATCGCCAGCTACACGCCGTACATCATGATGCTCGTCGGTCTCGGCGTCGGTATCGACTACGCGCTGCTGATCTTCGCCCGCTACCGGGCCGAGCTGGTGCGCGGCGCGTCCCCCGACGAGGCCGGCCGGCGCGCCCTGGACCTCGCGGGCCGCACCGTGTTCTTCGCCGGGTGCACCGTGATCGTGGCCCTGCTGGGCCTGGTCGCGCTCGGCCTCGGCTCCCTCCAGGGCACCGCCGTCGCCGTGGCGCTCACCGTGCTGGTCACCATGATCGCCTCGCTCACCCTGCTGCCCGCGCTGCTCGCCCTGTTCGGCAAGCGCTTCGCCCGGCAGTTCACCGCCAAGGCCCGCAAGCGCACCGCGAAGGGCAGGCCGGTCGAGGGCGGGGACCGCTGGCGTGCGTGGGCCCGCCTCGTGCAACGCCGGCCCCTGATCTCCCTGTTGCTGGCCGTGGCCGCGCTCGGAGCGCTGGCCGCCCCGGCGCTCGACCTGCGGCTCGGGTTCGCCGACGCGGGCAACGACGCGGCCGGCACCACCAGCCGCAAGGCCTACGACCTGCTCGCCGACGGCTTCGGCCCCGGCTTCAACGGCCCGCTGATCGTGGTCACCGAAGGCAGCGACAAGGCGGGCGCGGCGCTCTCGCGGAAGCTGAACGACACCCGGGGCATCGCCGCCGCCACCGGACCGATCCCGTCCCGCGACGGCAGGGCGACCACCGTCATCGCCTTCCCCGACACCTCGCCCCAGGACGAGCGCACCACGAAACTGGTGCACACCTTGCGCGACGACGTCCTGGTCCAGCTCCGCAAGGACACCGGCGCCCGCTACCTGGTCGGCGGCGCCACCACGGCCGTCATCGACTACGCCGACACCGTCTCCTCGCGGATGCCCCTGTTCATCGCCATCGTGGTCGGCCTGTCGCTGCTGATCCTGGTCCTGGTGTTCCGCTCGGTGCTGGTCCCGCTCAAGGCGGCGCTGCTCAACCTGCTGAGCATCGGAGCGGCACTGGGGGCGATGACGCTGGTGTTCCAGAAGGGCATGTTCGGCCTGGAACCCGGCCCGATCGAGGCGTATCTGCCGATCATGATCTTCGCGATCGTCTTCGGCCTGTCCATGGACTACGAGATCTTCCTCGTCTCCCGCATCCGCGAGGAATGGAACCGCAGCCGGGACGCCACCGTCGCGATCCGCGAGGGCCTCGCCCACACCGGCTCGGTCGTGCTGGCCGCCGGCGCGATCATGGTCGCGGTCTTCGGCGCCTTCATCCTCGGCGGTGACCGGATGCTCCAGCAGTTCGGCTTCGGCATGGCCGTCGCGGTCTTCGTCGACGCGGTCGTCATCCGCTGCCTGATCGTGCCGGCCGCGCTCCAGCTGATGGGCCGCCACGCCTGGTGGATCCCGGCCTCCCTGGACCGCCGGCTGCCGAAGGTGGACATCGAGAAGCACGGCTGACAGCGGGGCCGTACGAGACGGCCCTCCCCGCACCGGAGCCCGGACGCCCCTGACAGCGTCCGGGCTCCCGCGCTGCGCGCTGCGCGGTGGGCGGTGCGCGGGCGGTGGGCGGCGGCGGTGCGCGGTGGGCGGTGGGCGGTGGGCGAGTGCGCCGCGAGCCGGTCGCGAGGGACGGGGCGTTGGCTGGGGGTGTGAGGCGGGACGGCCACCGGTTCGAGGGCACCGGAGACCGGGCCGACCCCCCGGGCCACGCGACGGCACCGCCGTACGTCACCCGCGGTCCACCCCGTCCCCTCACGCCCGTGGCGCCCGGCGGCTCCCCCCTGCCGGGCGCCACGCGACACCCACGATGGAGGTCGCCCGCACGTACGGCGCCGGCGGCCGCCCCTCGCCGCCGAACGCACGGCGGCGGCCCGGCCCGAGTGGTTCTCGACCAGTCGTCCAAGGGGCCCGGCGAGTCTCACCCCGTGCCCGCCCGACGTCCGCACGGAGGAGCCATGGCCGCCCCGTCCCGACCGCCCGCCGCCGACCCGCGGCCCGCCCCGACCGGCACCGCCCCCGGTGCCGGCCCGCACGACAGCGCCGCCCGGCGCACCGGCCCCCTGCGCCGCCCGCGCTGGTTCACCACCCTCTTCGCCACCGACATCTGGGAGCGCTTCAGCTTCTACGGCATGACCGCGATCCTCGTCCTGTACGCCACCGAGGACACCCGCCACGGCGGCCTCGGCATGGGGAGCGGCGACGCCACCCTGCTGTACGGCCTCTACATGGCCGCCGTCTTCCTGGCCTCCGTGCCCGGCGGCTGGATCGGCGACCGCGTCCTGGGCGCGCGGCGCGCCGTGCTGCACGGCGGCGTCCTGATCACGCTCGGCCATCTGTCGATCGCCGTGCCGGTCACCGGCTCCCTCTACCCCGGCCTGCTGCTGATCGCCTGCGGCACCGGACTGCTCAAGCCCAACATGGCGAGCCTGCTGAGCGCGTTCTACGACCGCGAGGACCGGGCCGGCCGCGACGCGGGCTTCGCCGTCTTCTACATGAGCGTCCAGGTCAGCGCCCTGCTCGCACCGGTCGTCGTCGGCGCGCTCGGCGAGGGGGTCGACTGGCACCTCGGCTTCGGCGCCGCCGCCGTGGGCATGGCCGCCGGCCTTCTCCAGTACGTCCGCGGCTCCCGGCACTTCGGTGACACGGGCGCCGCCCCGGAGCGCTCCGCCACCCCGGCCGAGCGCACCCGGGTCCTGCGGACCGGCCTCGCCGCCATCACCCTGGCCGTCCTCGGCTACGGCACCGACGCGGCCCTCGGCACCTTCCGCATCGCCCATCTCATGGCGCTGTTCGGCCTGTTGTGCGTGGTGGCACCGGTGATCTGCTTCTGGCGGCTGCTGCGCAACCCGCTGCTGACGGCCGCCGAACGGCTCCGGGTGCGCACCTACGTGTGGCTGTTCCTCGCCTCGGCCGTGTTCTGGGCGCTGTTCCTCCAGGGCGGATCGGCCTTCGCCCTGTTCGCCCGGCACGCCACCGACCGCGAGGTGCTCGGCAGGACCGTGCCCGCGAGCTGGTTCCAGGCGGCCGTGCCCCTGTTCGTGCTCGTCCTGGCACCCCTGTTCGCGGCGGTGTGGACCCGCGCGGGCGACAGGGTGCCGACCGCGGTCAAGTACGCGGTCGGCATGGGCACCACGGCAGCCGCCTACCTGGTGATGGCCGCGGCGGCGACACGGACGGCGGACGGCGCCCGCGTGTCGCCCCTGTGGCTGCTGCTGGCCTTCCTGCTGCTGGCCGCCGGGGAGGTCTCCTTCGCCCCGGTCGGGATGAGCGCGTCCACGGCGATCGCCCCGGCCACCTTCGTCAGCCAGATGGTGGCCCTGTTCTGGCTGGCCGGCGCGCTCGGCGGCGGCATCGGCGGCAACGCCCTGAAGATCTCCGGCGACCGGGTGCCCGGCCCCGGCTACTTCCTCGCCCTGGGTACGGCGGCCCTCGTGACCGGCGCGGCCCTGCTCCTGTACCGCCGCCCCCTCACCAGCCGCCTCGGAGTCTGACGAGGGCCGACCCACCGGGGCCGGCCGCCGCCACCAGCACGACGCTCCCGCCCCGAGCGGCCGTGCACCCGGCGGCGCGGTGAACCCGCGAGCCGCGGAGCCGTCGGCCTCAGGGGAGGCGGCGTCCCCGCTTCGCCGCCCGGCGGTCGTGGCCCTTGGTGTCCCACCACTCCTCCAGCAGGGCGTGCACCAGGCCCACGAGCTGCCGCAGCCGGTCGGGTTCGGGGACGGAGGCGGTCAGCACGTCCGTGAAGGACCGGTTGGCCAGGGGCAGATCGACCGCCCACCGCTCGTCCGGCCGGCCCGCACGCTCCACGGTGATCCGGTACGCCGGCACCGCATGGCCGTTCGGGCGGTGGTCCACCGACAGGGCGGCGACGCCGAACCTGACGCCGCCGTCACCGGCACTGTACGAGCGAGCCAGGGCCTGCTCGGCCGGCGTCCGGACCGCCATGGCACCCCGGCCCTCCTCCGAACGGCTCCTGGACGGCGTGCGGGCCTGAGTGGTGTGCTCACCTGCGTGTGAGCAGGCCGCCCACGAACGAAAGTCGCCAAGGCGCTCGCTGTCGGTTCTCAGATGTTCTGGCTGGTTGCCGTCCATCGGTGCCAACGGCCGTCGTGATCCACACCGGCGGCCATATGACAGGCAGTCAGGTGACTGCCGACTGGATGTTCCAAAATCCCCGCTCGATGGTCGCCTCGGTCAGCGGGGGCTCACCGGCCGGAGCACGATCTTGCCGTGGGTGTGCCGCCGTTCCAGTTCGCGGAACGCGTCGCGCACCTGATCCAGCGGATAGACGCGGGCGATCGGTACCTCCAGCTCCCCGCAAGCGGCGAGCCGGGCCAGCTCGCCGAGCACCACCGCGCTCGCCGCCGAGCCCTCTCCGTAGGTTCGCGCACCGACCCTGGCCGCGGCCTGCCAATCGCAGATCGTGTTGATCCGCTCGGGGCGCACGCCCAGCTCCACCGCCAAGTCCACGTAGCCGTCGCCGAACGTGTCGATGAACGCGTCAATGTTGCCCCCGGACGCCTGCCGGATCCGTTCGGCCACGCCCTCCCCGTACGTGACCGGGACGATACCGCGCTCCTTCAGCCAGGCGTGGTTCCGCTCGCTCGCCAACCCGATCACCGTTGCGCCGCGCCGCCGCGCGAGCTGCACGGCGAGGGATCCGACACCACCCGCCGCCCCGGACACCACGACCGTTTCGGCCGGTCGGGGGTCCACCGCGAACACGGTGGCGTATGCGGTCGTGCCGGCCACATACAGCGAACCGGCCACGTCCCAGGAAAGCCCCGCCGGACGCGACACCAGATTCACGTCGTCGACCACGACCAACTCGGCGTGGCTCGCCCGATGGTGGGTGAACCCCAGGACCTCGTCGCCCACTCCGAAACCGCGCACGTGCGGGCCGACCTCCACCACGACTCCGGCGAGGTCGCTGCCCTGCCCGGAGGGGAACGTCGCCGGCCAGCGATCGTGCCGGGCGCCCTCGCGGATCATCACCTCGCCCGGTTGGATCCCGGCCGCGCGGACCTCGACCAGTACCTGCCCAGGGCCGGGCGCGGGCCGCGTCACCTCCTCCACCCGCAACACGTCGATCCCGCCGTACGTATGGAGCCGTACCGCCTTCATCGCGTGATCACCGCACTTCCTCGCTCGGACAGGGCTCGGACGGCCACGCGTCGGCTGGCTGCACAACGACCGTGCCGCGGCATTCAATGGCCCAGGGGCGGAGCGGTATTCCCACGAGCACGGCCCCTGGCGACATCACCCACCACAACAAGCCGTCTGTGACCCGACGAAGAAGGAGGTGGTGGTTGAGGCGGTCCGGGCGTACGTCCCCAGCTCAGCAAGTCATGTCGACTGCGATGAACCGTCGTTGACCGTGGCTGACCGCCCGATGTGGCACGGCTGTGGCACGGGCCTGAACGACAACGGCCCGTGCGGCTTGCCCTCCGGGCGTATCTGCTCAAGACCCGAGACCGGCGGGCCATCCCGTACCGGCGCTGTCCGTCCCGGCTGGCACACTGCCACCATGGACACCACGCCCGAGCAAGTAAGCTCCCGGACAGCCGCCGCATGGACTGTCGCGCTCGCGGTCCTCGGAGGCTTCACCGGCTTCGCCTGGGGCGGACCGTTCCTCGCTGTCACCTGCGGCCTTTCCGTGGGAGGCGGGGCCGCCGTGGGCACGGCCCTGTCCCGCCGTCGCATCGTCGCAACCGTTCGGGAAGGCCAGGGGAAGGCCGCCGCGCTCGGGTACGCCGACGGCATCGCGGACATGATGGTGCTGGGGATATCCGCATACAGGGCCTCCGTCTTTCCGCTGTCCGGCCCCGACGCAGTGGACGCCGCCGAGCGCATGGCGCGTCGCAAGGCCGCCTACCAACTCACGGCCGCCGAGGGGCTTCCCCATCACATTCGTGAGGTCGCGGCCGCCGCTCTCGGAGCGATTGACGAGGGGCGTGACCGCGACACCCAGTCCGCCATCGAGGACCTGATGAAGGCCGTCCAGGAGCAGAGCCGCGGCACCTGACTGAGGGGCCCTGTGCTTCCGAGGACAGCGGTGTTGGGGGTTCTCCTTATGCCGCTGCGTGCAAGTACCCGCCCGGCTCCCAGGTCCCCTCTGTGCGGACGCTGTCCGAAGACCTGGGCATCGGCCGTACGGCTCTGCGTCAGGTGCTGGCGAGGCTCGTCACTGAGGGCGTCATCGAGGTACACGGCCGTAGCTGGGGCAGCTGCCTGACCTGAAAGGCGACTGGAGGCCGCGGGGACCTACCCGAGCCGCCTGACGCGGGCTGAGCCGTCCCGCCGAAAATTTCGACACGTGTTCGACAGGGCCACCCGCGAAAACCTGGTGACAGCCGGACAGCCCCGGGAGCTTCCCCTGATCATCGGGGGAGGGGCCGGGGCTTCGTCGTGTCGCGTGAACCGTGCTCTGAACAGCAAAAACGCCCTCCCAAAGGGAGGGCGGAGACTTGCGCCCCCGGCAGGACTCGAACCTGCGGCCAAGCGCTTAGAAGGCGCCTGCTCTATCCACTGAGCTACGGGGGCCGGGTGTGGTGGCCTCTGTCGTGGGTGCCCGGGTGTGGGCCGTTCCGTGACGTTGCCGGGGACAAGGATAGGGCTCCCGCGTACTTGTCCCTGTTGCTTCGCCTCCGTGGCTTGATGTGGAGGTTCGGTGAAGCGGTCCTGATAATCGCAGGCAGGTACGAATCGTGCACCGCTTTTGGCGCCCCGCGCACCGGGTGTTGTGCACTCGTTATGCCTGGACTGTGGCCGTGTCCCAGTCGTCCCTTCCGCCCGTTGTGTCCTGTCGGCGCGCAGACATGCGCATATGCTTCAGAATTCCCCTAAAATTGGGCATTCTTCGCATGTGGTGACCTTGGACGTACGGCCTCAGCTGCTCGACGCACTCTCCGCCCTGCGCGACCGTGTCGCCGCCGCACGCTTCCCGCTGCCCCTGCCAGGGGCCCCACGCGCGCGTGCCAACCGCGACGAACTCCTGGCCCAGCTCGACGACTACCTGGTGCCCCGGCTGAGAGAGCCGGACGCACCGATGCTGGCCGTCGTGGGCGGATCCACGGGGGCCGGCAAGTCGACGCTCGTCAACTCCCTGGTGGGGCGGCGCGTCAGCGAGGCGGGTGTGCTGCGGCCCACGACACGGACCCCGGTCCTGGTGTGCCATCCGGAGGACCATCACTGGTTCAGCGGGATGCGCGTCCTGCCCGACCTCACGCGCGTGTGGCGGCCTCCGCAGGAGGCGGACGACGACCTGCTGCCCCCCGGCGAGGACCCGGGGCGCGTGCTGCGCGTCGAGACCGCCGACACCCTGCCACCCGGCCTCGCCCTCCTCGACGCACCCGACGTCGACTCCTTGATCGCCGACAACCGGGTCCTCGCCGCGGAGCTGATCTGCGCGGCCGACATCTGGGTCATGGTCACGACGGCCGCCCGCTACGCCGACGCCGTGCCCTGGCACCTGCTGCGCACCGCCAAGGAGTACGACGTCGCCCTCGTCACCGTCCTGGACCGCGTACCGCACCAGGTGGTGTCCGAGGTGTCCCGGCAGTACGGCGCGCTGCTCACCAAGGCCGGACTCGGCCACATCCCCCGGTTCACGGTGCCGGAACTGCCGGAGTCGGCCTGGGGCGGCGGCCTGCTGCCGGCCACCGCGGTGGCCCCGCTGCGGACCTGGCTGACCCATCAGGTCGACGACGCCGCCGCGCGGCAGTACACCCTGTCCCGTACGGCGTTCGGGGTCCTCGACTCCCTGAAGGCGAGGATGCCCGAGTTGGCCAGTGCGGCGGCCGCCCAGTACGCGGCCGCGCTCCGGCTGACCTCCGCCGTCGAGGCGGCGTACGACAGCGAGTACGCGCGGGTGCGCGGGCGCCTCCAGGCGGGCGCCGTGCTCGCCGGCGACGCCCTCAAGCGCTGGCGGGCCTTTCCGCTGGACTGCACCGCGGCGGAACTCCTCGACGCCCTCATGGAGAGCTTCGGCGCCCTCCTGCTGTGCGCCGTCACGGCCGCCGACGAGCGCGTCGAGGAGACGTGGCGGCGCGAACCGGCCGCGGGAGCCCCGGAGCTCTACCACGATCCGTCCGCGGAGGGCGCCGAGCACCGCATCGGCATGGCCGTACGCCGGTGGCGGCGGGAGCTGGAGGAGTACGCCGAGGAGGAGGTGCTCGACCTCGACCGCAGCGTCGCACCGGATGCCGAGGTCGTCGCCGCGCTCGTCGCCACCGCGCTGCTGGGCGGACGCAGGGCGCGGCCGGCCGGTGAGGGGCTGGCCGAGCGGATCGGCGCCCATGGAGCGCTCAGGCTGCGGGACCGCGCCGGGCGGCTGCTCACCGACCACCTCGACCGGGTCCTGCACGCGGAACGCGAGCGCCGCCTCGCCCCCCTGGACGCACTGGAGGTCCATCCGGAACCGCAGGCCGAACTCATCGCCGCGCTGTCCGTACTGCAGAAGGAGAGGTGACCGGTGACCGCCGTCACGGACCACGACCAGGACCACGACCAGGCCCACGAACAGGGCAGGGGCCACGATCAGGAGCGCGGGGAGGGCCGCGACAAGGACGGCGACAACGGTCGCGACCGGGGCACCGAGCAGGGGCACGATCTTGATCGGGGCGCCGACCAGGGACACGACCGCGACCGGGGCGCCGACGAGGACCGTGATCGGGGCGCTCACCCGGGCCGCGATCAGGACCGCGGGGAGCACGCCCAATCCGCCCGACAGGGCGAATCCGCGAGCTCCGGGGAGGACGCCGAGAAGGCACACGCGGAAGGGGAGGACCGGACGGCCGGGAAGGCACACGCGGAGGCGAAGGACCGGACGGCCGGGAGGACCGGAGGGGCCCGCACACGGGCCTCCACCGGAGGCGCTGCCCGCACCGCGGAGGAGAAGTCCGCCGAGCCCACCCCATCCCGGGAGTCCTCCAAGCCTTCTAAGTTCTCCACGTCCTCCACGTCCTCCGAGCCCACCGCGTCCGCTGACGCCTCCGCCGCGCAGCGCCCGGCGCGGCCTTCCGTAACCCCCGAGAAGTCCCCCGACGCGCCCCACCCCGGCGACGGGCACGCGCGCGTGGACGGCGACGCCGAGCGGAACGGCACCCCCGCGCGCGTGGCCCGCGAGAACATCCCCGCGGGGGCGAAGGGCGCCGGCGACACGTCCGGTCGTACGGACACCGGGCACGCGAAGCCGGCGAACCCGGGCCGCACGGAAGGAGAATCGGAGCGCCGGGAGGCGGACTCGGAGCGCCCGGAGGCGGCCCGCGCCGAAGCCGCCGGTGCCTGGGACGACGGGCTGATCGCGCGGCGGGTGACCGAGGGCACCGCCGTGGAGCACGCGCCCGCGGTGGAGAGCAGGGTGTCGGGCCCGCAGACCGTGACCCCGCTGGCGTTCGACGGGCCGCTGCGGTCGCGGCTCGACGCACTGCGCGAGCTGGTGGGCCTGTCCCGCACCCGGCTCGACAGCAGGACCCTCGCCGAGGCCGGCCGGGTCCTCGACGAGGCACAGGCACGGCGCCGGCTCTCCGGCCAGCACACCGTCGTCGCCATCGCGGGCGCCACCGGCAGCGGCAAGTCGCAGCTGTTCAACTCGCTCGCCGGGGTCACGATCTCGGAGACCGGGGTCCGCCGGCCGACCACCGCGATGCCCATCGCGTGCAGCTGGAGCGACGGCGCGGCGAGCCTCATCGACCGGCTCGGCATCCCGGGACGGCTGCGGCGGCGCCCCGTGCAGAGCGCCGAGGCGGAGGCGCAGCTGCGCGGCCTGGTCCTGGTCGACCTGCCCGACCACGACTCGGCGGCCGTGCAGCACCGGGAGCAGGTCGACCGCGTCCTGGCGCTGGTGGACGCGGTGATCTGGGTGGTCGACCCCGAGAAGTACGCGGACGCCGTGCTGCACGAGCGCTACCTGCGGCCTCTCGCCGGCCACGCGGAGGTCATGTTCGTGGTCCTCAACCAGATCGACCGGCTGCCCGGGGAGGCCACCGAACAGGTCCTCGACGACCTGCGGAGGCTCCTCGACGAGGACGGGATCGCCCTGGGCGAGTACGGCGAACCGGGCGCGACCGTGCTCGCCGTGTCCGCGCTGACCGGGGACGGCCTGGGTGAACTGCGCGAGTCACTCGGCCAGTTCGTGACCGAGCGGGGTGCCCCGGGGCGCCGGATCGCCGCCGACGTGGACGCCGCGGCCGGACGGCTGCGGTCGGTCTACGCCACCGGCCGCCGCACCGGCCTCAGCGAGCGGGCGCGCGACGAGTTCGCGGCCCGGCTCGCGGACGCCGTGGGGGCCACCGCCGCGGGCGAGGCGGCCGAGCGCGCGTGGCTGCGCAACGCCAACCGCGCCTGCGGGACGCCCTGGCTGCGGCTGTGGCGGTGGTACCAGGACCGCAGCGAACCGCCCACAGGGCGCGTCCAGTTGCGGAACCAGGCCGACGAGGAGGCCACGGCACGCCAGCGCGTCGAACAGGCGGTACGCACCGTGGCCGACCGCGCCTCGGTCGGACTGCCCACGCCCTGGGCACAGGCGGTGCGCGAAGCGGCCGTACGCGGCTCCCAGGGGCTGCCCGAGGCGCTGGACGAGTTGGCCACGCGCGCGGGACTGCCACCGGGGCGCCCGCCGCGCCCCGGCTGGTGGCCGGCGGCGGTCCTGGCGCAGGCGTCGATGACGATCCTCCAGGTCGTGGGCGGTCTGTGGCTGCTCGGCCAGATCATCGGCTTCATGGCGCCGAATCTCGGCGTGCCGGTGCTGCTGATGGTGTGCGGCATCGTCGGGGGACCGCTCGTCGAGTGGAGCTGCCGGATGGCGGCGCGGGGTCCCGCACGGCGCTACGGCACGGAGGCGGAGCGGCGACTGAGGGAGGCGGCCGCGGGATGCGGGCGGGCCCGGGTCCTCGATCCGCTCGCGGCGGAGCTGCTGCGGTACCGGGAGGTACGGGAGCAGTACGGCCGGGTCATCGGAGCGGGAGCGACCGCGCGGTAGGGAGCCCAGGGGGGGGTGTTCCCTCGTCCGGGTGGCGGAGTTGTCCACAGCCGGGCGGTCGTCCACAGCGCTCGGCGGACTCGTCCCGGCACGGGCAGTCTGGCCGTACGGCGATCGCGACGGACGCGGTCACCGACGTGACGGCGACGGGCGCGACGGCTCGCGGCGGTCACGGTGACCGCGGCGGGCCCGACGGCTCGTGGCCGTCACGGTGACCGCGGCGGGCGGCGCGTCCCCTGCCACGCGGCGGACAGCAGCCGTACGGGGAAGGCCCGTACGGGTATCCACCCGGCGTGGGCGCCGGGCGAGGGAGGGGTTCACGATGAACGAGACGATGGTGTGCGCGGTGGGCAACGTGGCGACGCAACCGGTATACCGGGAGCTGGCGTCGGGCCCGTCGGCGAGGTTCCGGCTGGCGGTGACCTCACGCTACTGGGACCGCGAGAAGAACACGTGGACGGACGGACACACCAACTTCTTCACGGTGTGGGCCAATCGGCAGCTCGCCACGAACGCGGGCGCCTCGCTGTCGGTGGGCGACCCCGTCGTCGTGCACGGCAGGCTGAAGGTGCGCACGGAGTCACGCGACAACCAGAGCCGGACCTCGGCCGACATCGACGCGGTGGCGATCGGCCACGATCTCTCGCGCGGCACCTCGGCCTTCCGGCGCAGCACCAGGCCGGAGGCGGGGTCGGCGCCACCACGGACGGAGCCCAACTGGGAGACCACGCCGACGGATCCCTCGGATCCCTTGGACCAGGCCGACTCCGCGGACCCCACCGGCGCGACGGCCCGGCAGCGGCCGGAACCGGTCGCGGTGGCGTGAGACCGAGTCCGGGACCGCGCTGACCGGATGCTGCTCGTCGACGAGTTCACGCCGAACTCCCTTTGACTTGGCGCGAATTTGTCGACAGGCCCGCCGCCGGTGATCTTGGCGATAACGATTCCGAGTCGGATCGGCCATCCGACGGCATCACCGGGAAGCACGGTGCGCCGCGTCCCTAGGATGCCGAACGTGGCTCCCGTGGCCGCTGATTCTGCTGGTGGGACCTCGCCCCCCACGTCGACGGGTCCTGCTCGAAGGGGAACTCTGTGCATTCTTCGTTCACTGCGCTGTCGGTGCGCGGGCGAGGCGCGGTCCGCCTCGCCGCGGCGACGCTGGTGTCCGGGCTCGTCGCCGCCGGCGTGCTGGCCGGTGCCGGCGCGGCCGCCGCCGCCGACGCGACGTCGCAGGACCAGGGCGGAGCGACCGCCACCATAGGCGGCCTGAAGACGTACGGCACGGCCGTGATCCACGACCCCACCGGGGATCTCCAGGTCTCGGCCGGCCTGTTCGAGATGTCCGTCGACGGCGGCGGCACGCTCCAGACCTACGGCGTCGACCTGCGCAACCCCACGCTGAAGGACGCCAAGTACCACGAGACGCCCTGGAGCGGCACCTCGCTGGGCGTCAACAAGCACGCCGGCACGATCCGTTGGATCCTGCAGAACTCCTATCCGCAGGTCAACGACCTCGCGTCGCTCGCGGCCAAGGCGGGCGTCCGCAGCGGCCTCACCGAGGAGGACGCGGCGGCGGCCACCCAGGTGGCGATCTGGCGCTCCTCGGACGGCGCGGACGTCGACGCCGTCGACCCGCAGGCCGAGAGGCTCGCCGACTACCTGGAGAAGAACGCCAGGACCCTCACGGAGCCCGCACCGTCACTGACCCTCGACCCGCCCGCGGTCGCCGGTCGCCCCGGTGAGCCGATCGGCCCGGTCACCGTGCACACCAACGCGGACAGCGTGACCCTGACGCCACCGGCGGACTCCGCCACCAGCGGGGTGCGGATCGTGGACGGGAAGGGAAAGCGCCTCGCGTCCGCGTCGGACGGCGACAAGATCTTCCTCGACGTGCCCGAGGACACGGCGGCCGGCACGGCCGAGCTGACCGTGCAGGCTTCCACCACGGTGCCGGTCGGCCGGGCCCTCACCTCCGAGAGCCGCAGCCAGACCCAGGTCCTGGCCGGCTCCAGCGAGTCGACCGTCTCCGCCACGGCGAGCGCGACCTGGGCGGAGCAGGGCGCCGTACCGGCATTGTCGGCGGCGAAGGACTGCGCACACGGCGGAGTGCGGATCACCGCCGCCAACGCCGGCGACGCGGATTTCACCTTCGCGCTCATGGGCACCGAGCACACCGTCCCGGCAGGGGTGACACAGACGGTGACGATCCCGCTCCAGGAGGACCAGGCGTACGACTTCGCGATCACCGGCCCGAGCGGCTCCGAGACGCGGTTCGCGGGCGTCCTGGACTGCCGTACCGAGGGCAGCGAGGCCGGCGACGCGGTCCAGACGCTCAGCGAGCCGAGCCCCGCGACGGTCGGCGGCGTCGCGGCGGACACGAACCTCGCCGACACCGGCGGCACCAGCGCGACCCCGCTGATCGCGGGCACGGCCATCGCTCTGGTCGTCATCGGCGGCGCGGCCCTGCTCCTCATCGGCCGAAAGTCCCAGCACCAGGACTGACCCACCGCCCCGGCGGCACCCGGTCCTTGCCAACTCAAAAGGGCATGAAAAGGCCCCTCACCAGCAGGTTTCCCGCCGATTCATGGGCGAGCCTATTGCTGCCTTCGATCCGCGACCAGGGAAGGGGCGGGGGCGCACGTGCCGGTTGCCCGGCAGGCTGACGCCGACGTCTGACGGCAACAGCCCCCGTACGGCGGCGGGCGCGGCTGAACTTCCACGGCCGGCTACCGCGAGCGGCCCAGGCGTGCGCGGCAGCGGGCCGGACCGGGATGATCGGCCCCACAGGAGCCAACAGGCGCTGTCAGCGCACCAGGGTGTGCAGCCCGATCGCCAGAAGAACCACTCCCGCGATCCCGAACTGAATCCGCAAAGTGGTAAGGCTCCTCCAGGGCGTTCCGTACCGGGCCCGACGACGCGTGACCACCACGTCCGCCCAATCCCACACGTCGACCCCGCGGTAGCCGCAGGCCACCGTCATGAGAACGCTGCCAGCGAGCAGTGCGAGCACCCCGCGAAAGACCAACTCCGCTCCCTGGGAACGCGCATGCGGGAGGCCCACGATGCGGGGTGCGGGACGGCCACACGGTCGTGAGCGGCGGTTGCGGGGAATCAGAACCATGACCGCCGGCACGGACAATGCCACGGGGCTCGGACCGCGTGCCGTGCTGGGCCGTCCCTGGGCCGTGCGGGGGTGCCGGAGGTCGACCGACGGCGACCGGCAGTGACAGCCGAGCCACCGTCACCGCCCACGAACCCCCAGCTCACGGCCCCCCGCCCATTCGGGTTAGGACCCGAGGGTGGACGTCAGGCAAGATGGGGTGTATCTGCCCACTGCCAGTTTCAAGCTGCCGGACGGTTTCTCTTGGCTGAGTTCATTTACACCATGCGCAAGACGCGTAAGGCGCACGGCGACAAGGTGATCCTTGACGACGTCACGCTGAGCTTCCTGCCCGGCGCGAAGATCGGTGTGGTCGGTCCGAACGGTGCCGGTAAGTCCACCGTTCTCAAGATCATGGCCGGTCTGGAGCAGCCGTCCAACGGTGACGCCTTCATCTCGCCCGGCTACACGGTGGGCATGCTCCAGCAGGAGCCGCCGCTGGACGAGTCCAAGACCGTCCTGCAGAACGTGCAGGACGGCGCCTCCGAGATCATGGGCAAGCTCAACCGGTTCAACGAGGTCGCCGAGCTCATGGCGACCGACTACTCGGACGCCCTGATGGACGAGATGGGCAAGCTCCAGGAGGACCTGGACCACGCCAACGCGTGGGACCTGGACACCCAGCTGGAGCAGGCCATGGACGCCCTGGGCTGCCCGCCCGGCGACTGGCCGGTCACCAACCTCTCCGGTGGTGAGCGCCGCCGCGTCGCGCTGTGCAAGCTGCTGATCGAGGCCCCCGACCTGCTGCTGCTCGACGAGCCCACCAACCACCTGGACGCCGAGTCCGTGCAGTGGCTGGAGCAGCACCTCGCGAAGTACCCCGGCACCGTCGTCGCCGTCACCCACGACCGGTACTTCCTGGACAACGTCGCGGGCTGGATCCTGGAGCTCGACCGCGGCCGCGCCATCGGCTACGAGGGCAACTACTCCACCTACCTGGAGAGCAAGCAGTCCCGTCTCAAGGTCGAGGGCCAGAAGGACGCCAAGCGGGCCAAGCGTCTGAAGGAGGAACTCGAGTGGGTCCGCTCCAACGCCAAGGGACGCCAGGCCAAGTCCAAGGCCCGCCTCGCGCGGTACGAGGAGATGGCGGCCGAGGCCGACAAGATGCGGAAGCTGGACTTCGAGGAGATCCAGATCCCGCCGGGCCCGCGTCTGGGCTCCATCGTGGTCGAGGTCAACAACCTCTCCAAGGCATTCGGTGAGAAGGTCCTCATCGACGACCTCAGCTTCACCCTGCCGCGCAACGGCATCGTCGGTGTGATCGGCCCGAACGGCGCCGGCAAGACCACGCTCTTCAAGATGATCCAGGGCCTGGAGACGCCGGACTCCGGCACGATCAAGGTCGGCGAGACCGTCAAGATCGCCTACGTCGACCAGGGCCGCGAGAACATCGACCCGAAGAAGACCCTGTGGGCCGTCGTCTCCGACGAGCTGGACTACATCAACGTGGGCCAGGTCGAGATGCCGTCCCGGGCGTACGTCTCCGCCTTCGGCTTCAAGGGCCCCGACCAGCAGAAGCCGGCCGGCGTGCTCTCCGGCGGTGAGCGCAACCGCCTCAACCTCGCGCTCACCCTCAAGCAGGGCGGCAACCTGCTGCTCCTCGACGAGCCGACCAACGACCTGGACGTCGAGACGCTGTCGTCCCTGGAGAACGCCCTGCTGGAGTTCCCGGGCTGCGCCGTCGTGGTCTCCCACGACCGGTGGTTCCTGGACCGGGTCGCCACGCACATCCTCGCCTACGAGGGTGACTCCAAGTGGTTCTGGTTCGAGGGCAACTTCGAGTCGTACGAGAAGAACAAGGTCGAGCGTCTCGGTGCGGACGCCGCGCGCCCGCACCGTGCCACCTACAAGAAGCTGACCCGGGGCTGATCTCTTGCGGCACATCTACCGCTGCCCACTGCGCTGGGCGGACATGGACGCGTACGGCCACGTCAACAACGTGGTCTTCCTCCGGTACCTGGAGGAAGCCCGTATCGACTTCCTGTTCCGCCCGGACAAGGATTTCCAGCAGGGGTCCGTGGTGGCGCGCCATGAGATCGACTACAAGCGGCAGCTGGTCCACCGGCACGCGCCCGTGGACATCGAGCTGTGGGTCACGGAGATCAGAGCGGCCTCCTTCACGCTGACCTACGAGGTCAAGGACCCGGACCAGGTCTACGTCCGGGCCTCGACGGTGATCGTGCCGTTCGACTTCGAGGCGCAGCGGCCGCGCCGGATCACCGCGGAGGAGCGGGAGTTCCTCGCGGAGTACCGGGACGACGACGAGGAGGAGGCCGTCGCCGCATGACGGTCCTCCACCTCGCCGACGAGGGGGAGGCGGCGGACCTCGCTGCCTTCCTCTCCCGGCTGATCCACTACGACCGTGCCGCCGCGGTGCGTGTGCAGGCGGCCGGGACCGCGCTCGCCGTCTTCGGCCGGCCCGCCTCCTTCGAGGTCCTCGCGATCCGCGCGGTGCGCCTCGCCAAGCCGTACGAGCACGGGCTCGACGTCAGCCTGGACGTCACCGTGTCCGCCGGTGAACTCCTGGAGGCCGTCCACGAGTCGGCGGCCACGGCCGCCGTTCCGGTGGCGGTCACCGGTCCGCCCTGGGCCGGGGTGCTGCCGCCGCGGACCGGCTGGCGGGCCGAGCCGGGACTGCCGGCGCCGGAGCGCCTGCGCGCGCTGGTCGCCGCCGCGGTCGGTGAATTCCGCTCCCGCACCGAGGAGTTGGCGCCCGAACAGCGCACGCGTTTTGAACTCGACCGGGTGGGACGGGAGATCTGGTCCCGGACCGTCGGGGGCACCCAGCTGACCGTGCGGGCCGTGCACGCGGCCCAGTCGCTGGGCTTCCTGCGCCCCTCCACCGCCCCCGGGGGCGACCCCGCCCCCGCGGAGGCGCCGCCGAGCCTGTTCTCGTCGGGGGCCTGGCTCAGACTGCGCACCCCCTACGGATCGATCGCCCTGCGCAGGGCGGGCCTCGGGACGCTGGGCGTCAGCGTCCGCTGACCGCGTCGGCCCTCAGCGGGACGACGGGCGACGGCGCCGGGGTGTCACTCCGGGGTGTTGACCATCGAGGCGGCCGCGTACGTCAGGTAGTTCCACAACGTCGTCTCGTGCTCCTCGGACAGACCGAGGGAGTCCACGGCGTCCCGCATGTGCTTCAGCCAGGCGTCGTGCGCCGCGCGGTCGACGGTGAAGGGCGCGTGGCGCATCCGCAGCCGGGGATGGCCGCGGTTGTCGCTGTACGTCGTCGGACCGCCCCAGTACTGGATGAGGAAGAGCGTGAGCCGGTCCTCGGCCGGGCCGAGGTCCTCCTCGGGGTACATGGGCCGCAGGACCGGGTCCTCGGCGACTCCCTCGTAGAAGCGGTGGACGAGGCGGCGGAAGGTGTCCTCCCCGCCGACCTGTTCGTAGAAGGTCTGCTCCTGAAGCGTGCCGCGCCGGATCTCTTTCACCCGTCCATGGTCTCAGACGGCACGACCTGGGACCCGGGGCCCAGGACCTGTCCCGGGCCCTCCCCGCGCCCGCCCCGGCCCGGGCGCGGCACCCACTCCGGATCCGGCTGGACAACCCTCACGGAACAGCTCATTCCGGGCCGTCCGGTCCCGCCGTTCGCCTCGTGCCGCGTCCCGCAGCACAGTGGACGTATGAGCGCGCACGCCCTCGACGGCGACCTGTCCGCCCTCGCCGACTCGGCGCGGGCGTCCCTGGTGCGCGAGATCGAGGCGAGCGGGGCCTGGGCCACCGAACCGGTCTGGCGGGAGGCGTTCGAGGCCGTCCCGCGGCATCTCTTCGTGCCGTACTACTACGTCGGCGTCCGGGGTGGCTACGAACGGAGGTGGGGCCAGAGCCCGGACCCCGGCACCCGGGAGCGCTGGCTGCGCGGCGCCTACGCCGACGCCCCGCTGGCGACCCGGCTGCGCGACGGCGAGCTGCTCTCCTCCAGCAGTCAGCCCTCGCTGATGGCGATGATGCTGGTCGAGCTCGGCGTGCGCGACGGCGACCGGGTCCTGGAGATCGGCGCGGGCACCGGCTACAACGCGGCCCTGCTCGCCCACCGGCTCGGGGCCGACGAACTGGTCACCACCGTCGATCTGGAGCCGGAGATCGCCGAGTCGGCGCGACGGCACCTCGCCGAGGCCGGCCACCACCCGGCCGTCGTCACCGGCGACGGCGCCCGCGGAGTGCCCGAGCGCGCCCCCTTCGACCGGATCGTCGCGACCTGCGCCCTGCCGTCGGTGCCGCTCGCCTGGCCCGCCCAGTGCCGTCCCGGTGCCCGCATCCTCACCCCGCTCGCCACCGGGCTGATCACCCTGACGGTGCGCGACGCCTGGCATGCCGAGGGACGCTTCCTGCACACGCCCGCCTACTTCGTGCCGCTGCGCGGCGCGGACCGCGCCGCCGCGGAGGCGCCGCCACCGGACGAGGTGCCGCGCCGGGCGGCGGAGCACGACCTGTTCCACTTCCTGCTGACCCTGACCCGCGGCTGCCTGGAACCGCGCGAGGCGTACGCGCTGTGGGCGCGCGAGGACATGCCCCGGCGCGAGCGGTACGGCATCACGCTCAGCGGCGGACGCGAGTGGGCCTGGCTGGACGATCCGGAGGGGCCGTACACCTGGCCCCTCCGCTGAACCGGCGGGTCAGCCCCGGCGGACCGTGATCGTCGTCCACGCCCCGACGTGCACCCGGTCGCCGTCCTGCAGCGGCACCGGCACGAAGGGCTGGATCGGCTCCTCCGAGCCGTTGACGGTCGTGCCGTTCGTCGAGTTCTGGTCGACGACCGCCCAGTTGCCGTCCGGCTGCTGCACCAGCACCGCGTGCTGGTGGGAGACGCCCGGGTCCTCCGGCGGCACCGACAGGTCGATGTCCGGGGTGTCCCCGGTGGAGTGGCGGCGCCGGCCGATGGTGATCTGGTTGCCGGTGAGCGTGCGCTGCTGCTCGGGCGAGTACGCGGGCAGGTTGAGGCCCGCCGCCTCGGGGCCGGAGCGGTGCATCATCGCCATGAAGTACTCGCGGTCCGGGCCGATGGTCGCGGTCCAGGTCGCCGGCTGCTGCGGGAAGCCGAGGTGCGGCGGGGCCTGGCCCGAGCCGGGCTGCGGGTAGCCGTAGCCGCCGCCGGGCGCGGTGGCGGACGGCGGGGGCAGCACCCAGTCGTCGTCACCGCCGCCGAAGGACGGACCGCCCTGCTGGGGGCGGCCGGTCTCCTGCGGATAGCCGGTCGGGGCGCCCTGGCCGGGCGGCTGGTACGCCTGCGGGACGCCCTGCCCGCCCTGCGTGGGTCCGGGCCGTGGGGGAGCCTGGCGCGAGGGGTCGCCGCCGTAGCCGGACTGGCCGCCCGGGCCGCCCTGGCCGCCGTAGCCGGGCTGCCCGCCCTGGCCGCCGTAGCCGCCGGGAGGACCGCCCTGGCCGCCGGGGCCGCCGTAGCCGCCCTGCGGGCCGGCGGGGCGCGAGGGCTCCCCGCCGTACGGCGGGATCGGCTCGGCCGGCCGGTTCATCTGCGAGGGGCGCGAGCTCTGGTAGTCGTAGGAGTCACCGCCGCCGTAGGACGGGCCGGGCGGCTGCTGGAAGCGGGGGGCCTGGCCGGAGCCCGGCGCCGGCGGGCGCGGGGCTGCCGGTGTGTACGAAGTGGCCGTGTTCGTCAGGAAGTTCCACCGGCACTCCTCACAGAACGGCGCACCGCCCTCACGGGGCGTACGGCACTGCGGGCACAGCTCCGGCTCGTGGTCGGGCACGGCGGACAGGTGCGGCCGGCCGGGCTGAGTGCCCTGGCCCGGCGGCGGGAAGCCGTAGCCGCTCGGTGGCGGGGGCGGAGGGGGCGGGGGCACGGCACCGGCCATGCGGTGACCGCAGACCTCGCACCAGTCGTCGGAACCCGACTGGTGTCCGTTCGGGCAGGTCGGCATGTCGGCGCTTCCCCCTCTCCTTTTCCGGTCTTTCGACCGGTTTCTCCGACCCCGGGAGGGTCGGGCTCGTGACTCGCTCTGTCACTTCTTTACACGAACAGTCTTTGTGGACCGGGTTTCGAGCGTCATCTCGTCGGCCTCCGCGACCTTCGCCTTCAGTCGCACAGTACCTGTCGCGGCGTCGACCACGTCCACCACCTTCGCAAGCAGTTTCGCAGTATCCGCGTTTCCGGAGTCGCCGGCGAGCTGAACGGCCCGGCCCAGTTTGGCCGTTGCTCCGTCGATATCGCCCGCTTTGCGAAGGTCGAGTCCCTGCTGGATGACCTGGGCCAGTTCGGCCTGGCCGGTGTAGTGCGCGACCTGCGGATTGATGGACGTGGACGCGACCATGTCGTCGGTCCACACGGCCCGTACGAGACCCTGCGCGCCGAGGTTCTGGGCGCCGTCCCCGGGCTGCGGGACGACCAGCGAGACCCGGGCGGCGAGCATCTCCCGGCCCAGGCCCGCGACCGGGACCTCGACGCAGACGTGGTAGTCACGGGACTCGTCCCCCCAGGAGCCGGTGGGGTAGTCGCCGGCGCGCGGGCCCGCCTCGGTGCGGCGGCCGGTGAGGTCCTCGACGGTGGGTGCGACCTGCTTGACGAACTTCACCGTGGTGCCGACCGGCGTCCACAGCCGCAGCGACACGTCCGCGACCTCCTTGCCCATCGCCGTCTCCATCATCCGCGTGAAGTCGGCGGCGAGACCGGCCGGGTCGGCGACGATGTCGGAGGTGCCGAGCAGGGCGGAGGCGATCCCTGTGACTTCTTTCACTTCCCAGTCGGTGCCCACGCCCCGGGCGTCACAGGTGAAGCGCCCGGCGCAGGAGTCCAGGGCGGCCTTGAGGTCCTCGGGCGACTCGTGCTCGTTGCGGCCGTCGGTGAGCAGGATGCCGTGCCGGATACCGACGTCGGCCGAGGACAGCAGGCGGTCGGCGAGGCGCAGCCAGGTGCCGATGGCCGTGCCGCCGGTCGCGGTCAGCTTGCGCAGCGCGTGCTTGGCCTGCCCGCGGGTGGTGGCGTCGGCGACCGCGAGCCGCCCGCCGCCGGGGTAGACCTCCTTGGCGACGTGCGTGCCGCCGATGACCGCGAAGTGCACGCCGTCGCGCAGGGTGTCGATGGCCGCCGAGGTGGCGTCGCGGGCGTTGCGCATCTTCGTCGGCGGGTAGTCCATCGAACCCGAGCAGTCGACCATGATCGCGACGGCCGCGGACGGGCCCTGACCGGGCGTGTAGTGGTGCGGCGCCGCCGCGCTGCCGACCGTGCCGCCGCCGGTGGCGGTCACCGTGACGATGGCGCTGACCTCACGGCCGCCCTCGGGCAGGAACTCGTTCTGGTACACGTCCACCGAGAACTGCGGCACGCGGGACTTCGAGAAATTGGCCATGCCTGTTCACATCCCCCTCGTACCCCGCCGAGGCGGGGCGATGACTGTGGACGACCGGTCCCCACCGGTCCGTCCGGGCTTCCCCCGGGCCCTCCTCGTCGTCCTCCCGCCGCCGTCCGGCGGGCGGCCCCGCGGCGGAGGTGCCGGCGGGGGCCCGGTGGGGCGGACGGGAGTTTCGAAGGCAGGGCCTACGCCGATCCTGCCCCCTGCGGCGGGGCCGGGAACGGCAGCAGCGCCACTGTTACGTTGTCGTGGCCCCCGCCGTCCAGGGCGTGACCGACCAGGACCTGGGCGGCGTGCAGCGGCCGCGCCGCGGCGTCGACGGGGACGATCTCGGCCATCTCCCCGGCCCCCTCGGCGTAGTTCCACAGGCCGTCGGTGCACACCACGACCACACCGGGCCGGTCCGGCTTGAAGGACGCGGTGTGCGGCTCCAGTTCGTAGGCGTCGGCGCCGAGCCAGCCGGTGATCGCGTGGGCGCGTTCGTCGGCGTACGCCTCCGCCTCGTTCATCAGGCCGGCGGCGACCATCTGCGCGGCCCACGAGTCGTCCTCGGTGAGCCGGGCCGGGGGCGTGGCGCGGTCGGCCGGCACCCAGTAGGCGCGGCTGTCGCCGACCCAGCCGACGACCAGCAGCCCGGCAGTCACCACTGAGCCGACGAAGGTGCAGGCGGGGGCGTTCTGGTGCGGGGTGTGCTCGCGGGCCGTGGCGGGTTCCCCGGCGAGCGCGTTGACGGCGTGCGAGGCCGCGATGATCGCGTCGTGCAGGGCCTGCTGCGGATGCGTGCCCGCCGGCAGGGCCGCCAGCAGCGATTCGCTCGCCGCGCGGGACGCGGCGAGCGAGGCGTCGTCCGGGCGGGTCGCCGAGGAGACGCCGTCGCAGACGACGGCCAGGATCACGGGGGAGCCGTCCGGCAGGACGCTGGTGCCGAGGGCGAAGGCGTCCTCGTTGCGGTGGTGGCGCAGGCCGCGGTCGCTGACCGCGGCGACCGGGCCGGCCTCCTGCTCCATGTGGTCGCGCTCGCGGGGCTGGGCGTGCCCGCAGTTCTCGCAGTAGCCGTCGTCGTCGACGCGGCCCGCCCGGCAGGCCACGCACACCTGGGCGCCCGCGGCGGGCGCCGGCGGTTCCGTGGCCGCGCGCGGGTCCGGTGCCTGCAACGGGTACTCCTCGGGTTCCGGCCCGCGGTCGAACCGTACGCCCGCGGCGGGGGACACCGGTGTGCCGGCCTCGTGCGGGACCGGCGCGCCCGTGGCGTGGGACGGCTGCGGCGGCACGGCCGACGGCAGGGCGCGACCGCCCGAGTCGGTCCCCTGGAGGTCCGTCGGCAGGTGCACCGGCGCGGGACGGCCGGAGCTGCCTGGCTCGGGGGCCACGGGCCAGGCCGGGTCGGCGCCCGGCGCGGGCGCTGTCCGGCCGTGCATGGCGATGGTCGGGTTGTCGTCCGGCCGTCCGGGGACGGCGGACAGGTCGTATCCGCACGCACCGCAGAAACGGTCACCCGACTCGAGTGGTTCCTCGCAGCTCGGGCAGGCGGACAGCTGGGGCATCTGCGACATCAACTACACCCACGTCCGGGGGCGGTAACGGTTGGCTCGTTCCACCAGGTCGATCCTCTCCTCGCCGCCGCGTGCGAGCCGGGCCAGCGTGCGGTACGAACGCTCCAGGCCGAAGCGCAGACCCCGCTCGTCCAGGTCGCTGCCGAGCAGCGTCCGCCCCCCGGCGGCACGGGGGTCCCCCCGCCCGGCCGGGGCCGGGAGCGGGTCAGGGGCAAAACCCTGGCCCCCGGAGAGTATCCAGTCCAGCGCGCAGCCGAGGACCTCGGCCGACAACTGTTCACGCCGGGCCGGGTCCAGACCGTACGCGTCCAGCGCCTCGACCTGCCCGGCGGCGGCGGTCAGGTCGTCCAGGAACGGTACGTCACCGGCGGAAGCCGTGCGTTGACGCAGCCGCGCGCGGACGGCCGCCACCCGCGCGGCCGTGTAGTGGATGGAACTCTCCGGCACCGACTCCAGCGTCTGTACGGCGCCCCCGCGGTCGCCGGTCGCGAGCTGCACGCGGGCCAGCCCGAAGGCGGTGCTCACATAGCTCGGGTCGGTCGACCACACCAGGCGGTAGTACTCGGCGGCGTTGTCGAGCTGGCCCAGCACCTCCGCGCACAGGCCGAGGGCCAGCTTGGGCGCCGGCTCGCCCGGGAAGGCGTCGTAGACGGCGTCGAAGGCGAGCGCGGCGCCCTCGTGGTCGCCGGTCACCAGCGCGGCCACGCCCCGGTACCAGACGACCCTCCAGTCGTCGGGCCGCTCCTCCTCCAGCTTCAGCAGGGCCGCGAGGGCCGCGTGCGCGTCGCCGTTCTCCAGCCAGGCGCGGATCTGCCGCAGCCGGGTCTCGGTCGACTCGGCCGGCGCGGCGGCCAGGGCGCCGAGCAGTTCGGCCGGCGCGGTGGTCAGCAGGGCCGCCAGGAAACCGGCGTTGGGGTCGGCCGGGTCGACCAGGGGCACGGGCAGGGCGAGGGCCGCCGCGGCGGCGTCGACGGCCTTGACGATGCCCGCGGACGGCTGGGCGGCGGAGCCCCGGCTGGAGCCCGCCGCGGGACCCGGGACGGGGAGAGGGGCGGCGGCGGGGGCGGCGGCGAGAGCGCCCGGAGCCGGCACGGCGGCCGGGACGTGAACGGCACCCGGAACGGCCGGTGTCGCGGCGGCGGACGCGCCACGGCGTCTCGCCCGCACCACCCGGGCCCCGAGCCGCGACACCTCGCCGTCCAGCCGAGGGAACAACTCCGTGTCGGTGACCCGCACTTCGGGACCGAACAGGGTGGACAGCGCCGGCCGCGCCCGACCCGTCTGCAGGGAGACGACCTCGCGCAGCACGCCCGTCAGCTGCTCGGACAGCTCCTGCGCGGAGGCGAACCGGCGGCCCGGGTCGGGGTCGGTGGCCCGCACCAGCAGCCGGTAGAACGACTCGTAGCGGCGGAAGACCTCTATGTGGTCGGGGTCGGGCAGGGAGTCCACGAAGACGTTCGTGTAGCCCTGGAAGTCGAAGGTCAGCACCGCGAGCGTGCGGGCCACCGTGTACAGGTCGGACGCCACCGACGGGCCGACCTCCGCGACCTCCGGCGCCTGGTAGCCCACCGTGCCGTAGATGGCCGACTCGTCGTCGTCCATCCTGCGCACCGCGCCCATGTCGATCAGCTTGAGCTGGTCCTCGGTCTGGATCGCGTTGTCGACCTTGAAGTCGCAGTACAGCAGGTTGCGGCTGTGCAGGTGACCGAGCGCCTCCAGCGCCTCGATCCCGTACGCGCACGCCTGCTCCACCGGCAGCGGATCCCGCTTGCCCGCGGTCGTCCGGCGGGCGTTGGCGATCTCCTTCAGCGACTTGCCGCCGACGTACTCCATCACGATGTACCCGTCCAGCGAACCCGTGCGCTGGTCGAGGTGCTCCACGAAGTTGTAGATCCGCACGATGTTGGCGTGCTCGATCTCCGCGAGGAAGCGCCGCTCGGAGATCGCGGCGGCCATCGCGTCCTGGTCGCCCGTGTCCAGCAGGCCCTTGAGGACCACCCAGCGGTCCGACACCGCGCGGTCCACCGCCAGGTAGACCCAGCCGAGCCCGCCGTGCGCCAGACAGCCCGCGACCTCGTACTGGCCGTGGACGACGTCGCCGCCCTTCAGCTTCGGGACGAACGAGTAGGGGTGGCCGCACTTGGTGCAGAACCCCTCGGTGCGCCCGGCGTGCTCACCGCG
This sequence comes from Streptomyces sp. NPDC005574, assembly GCF_040605435.1. Lineage (NCBI taxonomy): Bacteria > Bacillati > Actinomycetota > Actinomycetes > Kitasatosporales > Streptomycetaceae > Streptomyces > Streptomyces sp. NPDC005574. The sequence goes on along the minus strand of NZ_JBEXCW010000040.1, from coordinate 20,239 downwards.
CGAACGCCCCACCGGCGCACCGCAGTCGGAGCGCGAGCAGAACCGCTTGCGCTCGGGCACCTCGGGGTTGTCCAGCACCATCGCGCGCGGGTCGGGCCGCGGCACCCCGGGCACCTCGACCAGGCCGGCGCCCAGGCGCCCGCGGGAGGACGAGGCGGAGGACGAGCCGGAGCTGCGCACCGACACCGAGCGGCCCGTGGAGCGGCCCGACTCCGAGCGCGACAGCCGGCCCGACACCGAGCGCCGGGACTTCGACGACTGCGAGGACGTACGGGAACTGCCGCGGCCGGCGCGCACGCTGACGCTGCCCGACGCGCCGGAGCCCGGGTCGGCGGCGGCACCGGCGGGCAGCCCGCCGGCCGGGGCGGCCACCGGGACGACCGGCGCCAGCCCGCAGGTGTCGCAGTACAGCTCGCCGCCACCCATGTCCTCGTACGTCCCGCCGCAGTCGGGCCGCTGGCAGGTCTGCTGTGCCTGAGTCATGACGTCGAGTCCCCCTTCTTCCTCACGCGCCCGGTCCCCCACGGTCCTGGGGCCCGCCCTGTTCCGGCAGTCGCGGGGCGCCCAGTTGCTCGGCGGCCGCGTGCTGGTAGCGCAGGACGGCCTGTTCGGCCACCCGCAGGTCGCAGGGCGCGCTCCACAGCATGCGCCGAGCCGCGTCGTACCGCTCGATCAGCAGCGAGTCCTCCGCGAGTCCGTGCCGGGCGACCTTCGCCCGGTAGGCGTCGAGCCGGCCGCGCAGCTCCGCGCGAACCGCCAGCGGCTGCGTGACCGCCGTCAACGACTCGCGGGCGCGCAGCAGTTCGTCCTCGGCCTTCTCCTCCAGGGACTCCAGCAGCGGTGACAGCCGGTGCCACTGGGCGTGCCGGCGGTACTCGGCGGCCGTGGCCAGCTGTTCCTGCAGCACGGTCGGCGGACCGCTCACCGCGGGCACCTCGGTGGCGGCGATCTTCGCGAGGACCTCGCCGCGCGCGGTGCGCGCCTCGGCGAGGGTGCGGTCGGCACGGCTGAGCACGTCCCGCAGCCGCAGGAGCCGCTGTTCCGCGTCCTGGCGGACGGTGAGCACCGCGTCGATCTCCCGGCGCACGTCCTCCAGGGCACGCGCCTCCCGGTCGTACACCGTGGTGTCCGGACGGCCGCCGCCCGGCGCGGTGCTTCTGCCCTCGGCGCGCACCCAGAACGCGAGCGGGTCGGACACCACCTGCTCGCGCAGCGACGTCAGGACGCGCGTGATGCGCTCCAGGTCGTCGCCGGCGGGGTGTTCGCCGGGGCGCACCCCCACGGAGTGCGCGAGCCGGCGGGTGCGCTGGAGCTCCGCGGCCAGTAAATCTATCCGGGCGGGCAGCGCCGACCAGACCGCGTCGGCGGCGACGACCATGTCGAGCGAGGTCGCGTACAGCTCGTTCATCCGGTCGACGAGCGTGACCAGCGTGAACCGCTCACTGAGCCGGCCCGGACCACCCGAGGAACCCGCCGCGTCGGCGGCGGCCGTGGTCGACCCGGCGACGGTGACGGACTCGCCGCGCAGCAGCTCGGTCAGCTCCGCCAGGTCCTCGCGGCTGGACCAGCGGCGCCGGGAACGGATGTCACGGGCGGAGCGCAGCGCGCCGGTGTACGCGTCGAAGTACGCCCACAGCAGCGTGATCGACGCGTCGGCGGCGGCCCAGCGCTCCTTGGTGGTGCCGGTCAGGTCGGCGCCCTCCAGGAGTCTGCGGCCCGCGTGGTCCTGGAGGGCGAGGAGCGAGGTCTCGATCGCCTCGTGCTCCGCGCCGAGCCGCGCCAGCGCACGGTCCACCTCGTCCCGGTCCATCACCGGCCCGGCGGGGTCCGTGACGCCCATCGATCACCTCTCGCTGCTGTGGTTGTGTTACTGGTGCCTGGGGTGGTGCGGGGCGTCAGCCGGTCCGCAGGTACACCGGCGGGGGCGGCTCCGACTTCGCCGAGTCCTTGTCCAGTGTGGCCGACAGCCACCGGTCGTAGGAGGCCTGCCAGCCGTCGGTGGTGTCCTTGCGGTAGTCCACCAGGATCTGGTTGACCCGGCGCACCAGGTCGTCGGCGTCCTTGTTCATCGCCACGCCGTAGTACTCGTCGGTGAAGGCGCCGCCCTTGAGCTCGACCGTCGGGTCCTGGGCGGCCTGGCTCGCGGCGAGCGCGCCGTCGGTGACCACGGCGTCGACCTCGCCGAGCTGCAGCCGGACCAGGCAGTCGAGCTGGTTGGGAACGGGCGGGACGACGACGGCGGAGGAGACCAGCCGGTGCCCCTTGTCGGCGAGCAGCAGGGAGTTGGCTATGGAGCCCGCCGCCGTGCAGATCCTCTTGTGCGCCAGCGAGCCGTCGTAGCCCGTGATGCCGGAGGACTTGGGGGCCAGCACCTGCTGGCCCGTCTTGAAGTAGGGGGCGGAGAAGGCGACGTCGTCCAGGCGGTCGCAGGAGATGCTCATGGTGCGCACGACCATGTCGACGCTGCCGTTCTGCAGGGCCGGGATGCGCTGGTTGGTGGGGATCGCCTTGAACTGGACGTCGTCCGGGCTGCCGAGTATGTCCTGGGCGATGCGGTGCACCAGGTCGATGTCGAAGCCCTCCAGCTGCCCGGACGTGCCCGCGTTCGGGTTGCGGTAGCCCCAGCGGTAGCTGTTCTGGTCGACGCCGACGACCAGCTTGCGCTTCTCGCCCGGTCTGGCCTTGATCTTCGCGATGGTGTCCCCGTCCGCGCCGGACGGCGACAGCGTCTGCTTCTCCGGGGCCTTCTCGATCTCCGGGTCGTCGCAGGCGCTGCCGGCACGGGCCTGGCCGGCGCGGGCCAGGCCGGGGCCCGAGGTGCCCGTGCTGCCGTCGCCGTGCGACTGGGTCAGCGGCAGCAGCAGGGCGAAGGCCACCGCGAGGGCGCAGACGACCGCCATCGCACCCACCCCGCCCCAGCCCCGCAGACTGGCCCGCACGTGTCGCGCGTGCATCCTCACGCCCCCTTTCACCGGTACTCCGACAGCCTGCGCCCGATGCCCAGCAGGGCGCCCGCCGCGCCCAGCAGGGCGAGGACGGCGGCGCCCGCCGGCAGTCCGGTCATCGCGTCCAGACCGTCGCCGGCCGCCTGCCTGAACTCGGTCCGCTCGTGCTTCAGCGCCGCGTCGAGGTTGGCGTCGATGCTCGCGAAGCACTCGCCGGTGGCGCCCTTCGCGCCGATCACCAGCTCCAGCGCCTGCTCGTAGTTGCCGTTGTCGTCCTGCTCGCGGGCAGAGGCGTGTCGCTTCTTCCACTCCGTCATGTTGCTCTCGGCCGTCGTGACCGGCTGCCGACCGGACGGGTCGTCGGCGAGCCCCGCGGCCACCGCGAGGCCCTTGCCGAGGGTGTCGATGTCCTTGTCGAAGTCGACGTCGTAGGCGTCGAGGATCCTGCCGTTCACCTTGACCGTCTCGGCGCCGCGGGCCACCAGCGTCAGGTTCTCGTTGCCGCGGGCCTTCAGGGAGGCGATGCGGGCGTCCTGGAGCACGTTGAGTGAGCGGATGCCGTGGTCGTAGGAGTCCTGCAGGCCGGCCCGCGCGACGGTGTGGCCGACGACCAGCCACAGCAGGACCACCGTGGCGCCGGCCGTCGCGGCGACCAGACCGTGGTTCAGGACCCGGTTCGTGCGCCGGTAGTTGCGGTGCTGGGCCCAGGCCAGCGCGGCCAGCGCCAGCACGCCGAGGCCGATGGCGGCCCACGGGTAGGGCGTCGCGTCGGCGTAGTCGTCGCTCAGCCGCTGGTTCTCCCTGGTGTAGAGATCCTGCGCCTTCGGGAGCATCTCCTTCTGCATCTTCTCGTTCGCGTAGCGCAGGTAGGCGCCGCCGACCGGGAAGCCCTGGCGGTTGTACGTCCGGGCCCGCTCGACCAGGCCCTTGTACTGGGGCAGCAGTTCGTTGAGCCGGGCGATGGTCTCCGCCGCCGGGGAGCCGGGGTCGGAGTTGGCGGCGGCCTGGACCAGGCCCGAGGCGGCGGCGTCGATGTCCCGCTCGTAGGTGGCCTGGGTGGCGGCCGACTCCTGGCCGCCGGCGAGGAAGCCGCTGGAGGCGGTCGTGTTGGCGTCGGCGAGGGAACGGTAGATGGCGGCCGCGGCCGAGCTGAGGGGCTGGCTCTTGTGCAGCACGTCGTCGGCGGCGGCCGCCCGCTCGGTGGTCTGCCAGGCGGTGACGGCGCCGAACGCGACGACCAGGAGGGCGACGAAGGCCCCGATGACGCGCAGCCGGCCGGGCTCGGTGCCGGCACCCGCGCGCAGCCGGTCGACACCCTCGGCGAAGGCGGTGCGGCGGGCGGGCGCGGCGGCCGGCGACGCGACGGGGGAGCGCGCGGGGCCGCCCGGCTGCGGCGGGATCGCCGGCATCGTGGGCGCGCCCTGGCCCGGCGGTGGCGCCGCGCTGCTCTTCGTCGGGTGTGTCACTGTTGACCTCCCCCATGGTCATCCGTCGCCGCAAGTATCACCGCCGGCACCGACATGCGCACCGGCCTTCACTGGATCTTGATGGGATCGCAGTGTGCTTGACGGTATTCCGGCACGAAGCCGCGCCTCGCGCCACCCCCCTGTCCATGAATACGCCGGTGGAATCGGTTCGGTTCCCAGCGCCGGCGGGGGGCGCGGGCGGGCGCGCGCCCCCCGAAGTGTGCGCGCCCCTCGTGCGCACGGGCGCTACCCGAAGTGGGCGCGCGCCCGCTCGTGCACCTCCGCTCCGGCGGCCACCCGGTCCAGCCCCAGCAGCACCGCTCCCAGCACCGGCGGCGCGGTCACCACGCGGGGCACCGCCTTCGGTGCCCTGGCGGCCAGCAACTCCCTTATGCCGTCCTCCAGTTGCGGATGACGGGCGGCCATGACGCCGCCGCCCAGCAGGACCGGTGTCTCCTCCTCGAGCAGCCCCAGCCGGGTCAGTGCCACCGTGGCCATCGCCACCACCTCGTCGGCCAGGCGGTCGACGACCGCTCGGGCGACCAGGTCCCCGCCGGCCGCCGTCTCGAACAGCACGGGCGTCAGCTCGTGCCGCCGGTCGTGCTCTATGTGCTCCAGGTGCAGCGCCTCCACCAGGGCGTGCATGGAGCCGAGGCCGAAATGGGCGGGCAGGGTGCGGGCCAGCGCGGTCGGGCCGCCGCGGCCGTCCTCCGCGCGGGCCGCGTGCCACAACGCCTCCTCCGCCAGGCCCCAGCCGCCGCCCCAGTCGCCGGACATCCGGCCGAGCGCGGGGAAGCGGGCGGTACGCCCGTCGGGGAGCATGCCGACGCAGTTGATGCCCGCGCCGCAGACCACGGCCACGCCGCGCGGCTCGGTGATGCCCGCCCGCAGGATCGCGAACGTGTCGTTGCGCACCTCGACGCTCGCGCCCCAGCCGCGCGCCTCCAGCGCCGCCGCGAGCCGCTCCTCCTCCACGGGGAAGTCGGCGTTGGCGAGACAGGCCGACACATGCTCGGCCGTGTCGGTCCCGGCGTCCGCGAAGGCCCGCGACACGGCCTCCGCGAGGGTGTCCACCGCCTCCTCGACGCCGACCGCGGGCGGCCGGAAGCCACCCCCGCGGGCCGTGGCGAGGACGGTCCCGTCGGCCGCCACCACCGCCACGTCGGTCTTGCTGTTGCCCGCGTCGACGGCGAGGACACGTGCGGTCATGCCCACGCGAGGTGCTCCCGGTTGTGTGCGATCAGCTGGTCGGTCAGGGCGTCCGCGTACGCGTGCTGCCCCACGAGGGGGTGGGCGAGCAGCGCCCGGAACACCCGGTCGCGGCCGCCGCGCAGCGCCGCGTCCAGGGCCAGGTCCTCGTAGGCCGTCACGTTCGCCGTCAGGCCCGCGAACAGGGGGTCGACGGGCGCCACGGGCAGCGGGGTGGTGCCCTTGGGGCCCACCGCCGCCTGCACCTCGATCACCGCGTCGTCGGGCAGGAAGGGCAGCGTGCCCCGGTTGTAGGTGTTCACCACCTGGTAGGGGCTGCCGCCACCGCCCAGCAGCCCGGCGGCGAGGTCCACGGCCGCCTCCGAGTAGTAGGCGCCGCCCCGCTTCGCGAGCAGCGCCGGCTTCTCGTCGAGCGCCGGATCGCCGTACATCTTCAGCAACTGCCTTTCCATCTCCGCCACTTCCGCGGCGCGGGACGGCTTGGTGCGCAGTTCCCCGACGACCTCGTCGTGGGCGTAGTAGTAGCGCAGGTAGTACGACGGGACCACGCCGAGGCGGTCCAGGAGCGAGCCGGGCAGCCGCAGGTCGGCGGCGATCGCCTCGCCGTGCTGGGCCAGCAGCCGGGGCAGCGCGTCCTCTCCCTCGGGGCCGCCGAGCCGTACGCCGGTCTCCCAGGTGAGGTGGTTGAGGCCCACGTGGTCGAGGTGGATGTCGGCCGGGGTCACCCCGAGCAGCCCGGCGAACCTGCGCTGGAAGCCGATCGCCACGTTGCACAGCCCGACCGCCTTGTGGCCGGCCTGGAGCAGGGCGCGGGTGACGATGCCGACCGGGTTGGTGAAGTCGATGATCCAGGCGTCCGGGTTGGCCCGGCGGACCCGTTCGGCGATGTCGAGGACGACCGGGACCGTGCGCAGCGCCTTGGCCAGGCCGCCCGCGCCGGTCGTCTCCTGCCCGACGCAGCCGCACTCCAGCGGCCAGGTCTCGTCCTGCTCGCGGGCGGCCTGCCCGCCGACACGCAGCTGGAGGAGCACCGCGTCGGCCCCGTCGACGCCCGCGTCCAGGTCGTCGGTCGTGACGATCCTGCCGGGGTGGCCCTGCCGGGCGAAGATGCGGCGGGCCAGTCCGCCCACCAGCTCCAGGCGTTCGGGGGCCGGGTCCACGAGGACGAGTTCCTCGATGGGCAGGGTGTCCCTGAGCCGCGCGAAGCCGTCGATGAGTTCCGGTGTGTAGGTCGAGCCTCCGCCGACCACGGTGAGTTTCATGCAGCTAACCCTTTACTCCGGTGAGCGTGACACCCTCGACGAACGCCTTCTGGGCGAAGAAGAACACGAGGATCACGGGGGCCATGACCAGCACGGTGGCGGCCATGGTGAGGTTCCAGTCGGTGTGGTGCGCGCCCTTGAAGGACTCCAGGCCGTAACTCAGCGTCCAGGCCGCCGTGTTCTCGGACGCGTAGATCTGCGGGCCGAAGTAGTCGTTCCAGGCGTAGAAGAACTGGAACAGGGCGACCGCGGCGATGCCCGGCCGCGCCATCGGCAGGACGATCCGCAGCAGGGTGCGCAGGTCGCCGCAGCCGTCCACCTTCGCCGCGTCCAGGTACTCGTTCGGGATGGTCATCAGGAACTGGCGCAGCAGGAAGATGGAGAACGCGTCACCGAAGGCCATCGGGATGATCAGCGGCCACAGCGTGCCCGACAGGTCCAGCTGCTTGGCCCAGAACAGGTACATCGGGATGATGACGACCTGAGGCGGCAGCATCATCATCGAGATCACCAGCATCAGCGACAGGTTCCGCCCGCGGAAGCGGAACTTCGCGAGCGCGTACGCCACCGGGATCGACGACACGACGGTGAGGACGGTGCCGAGACCCGCGTAGACCAGCGTGTTCCTCCACCAGGTGAGGAAGCCCGGAGTGTCGAAGACCTTCCGGTAGTTGCCCCACTCCCAGGTGTGCGGGATCAGGTCGCGGCTGAGCGCCTGGGAGTCGCTCATCAGCGAGGTCAGCAGCACGAACACGAACGGCAGCGTGAAGAACAGCGCGACGGCCAGGCCCAGTGAGTGGATCGCGATCCACTCCAGCACGGCCCGGCGGCGGGCGGTGCGCTCGGCGGGAGAGACGGGAGTGGTCAACTCCAGCGGCTTGTCGAGTACTTGAGTCATCAGTCACCTGCCTGGATGAGACCGCCACGGCGCCGCATCAGGAACGCGGTGAACGCCATCGACAGGACGAACAGCACCAGGGCCACCACGCACGCGGAGCCGTAGTCGAAGCGCTGGAAGCCGAGGTTGTAGACGAGCTGGGGGAGGGTGAGGGTGGACTTGTCCGGGTAGCCGGGCTCGAACTGCGTGCCCGCGCCCTGGATCACGCCCGAGGCGACCTTCCCCGCGATCAGGGGCTGTGTGTAGTACTGCATCGCCTGGATCACGCCCGTCACGACGGCGAACATCACGATGGGGGAGATGTTCGGGAGCGTGACGTACCGGAAGCGCTGCCAGGCCGAAGCGCCGTCCAGCTCCGCCGCCTCGTACTGCTCCGTCGGTACGTCGAGCAGCGCGGCCATGAAGATGACCATCAGGTCGCCGATGCCCCACAGCGCGAGCAGGGTGAGCGCCGGCTTGGACCAGGCGGGGTCGTTGAACCAGCCCGGGGCAGGTATGCCGAACTTCTCCAGGATGGAGTTGACCGGCCCCGTACCGGGGTTGAGGAGGAAGGCGAAGGCCATGGTGGCCGCCACCGGCGGCGCCAGGTAGGGCAGGTAGAAGAGGGTGCGGAAGACCCCCGTGGCCGTCTTGATCTTCGTGATCAGCAGGCCCACGCCCAGTCCGAAGACCACCCGGAGGGTGACCGTGACGAGGACCAGCCACAGGGTGTTGCGCAGGGCGGGCCAGAAGAGCGGGTAGTGCTCGAAGACGTACTTCCAGTTCTTCGTACCGCTCCACGTCGGCGGCTTGAAGCCGTCGTAGTGCATGAACGAGAAGTAGACGGTCGACAGCAGCGGATAGGCGAAGAAGACCGTGAAGCCGACCAGCCAGGGCGACATGAAGGCGAGTGTGCGAAGCGCCGACCTGCGGCGCTTCGACGCCAGGGTGATGGTGCTCATCGTCGTCGCTACTTCGCCTGCGCGATGTCCGTGTCGATCTGCGCGGCGGTCTTCTTCAGGCCCGCCTTGAGGTCGCTGACCTTGCCGCTCTCGTAGTCGTAGCCGAAGTTCTGGATCGTCACCAGGTACACGCCGCCGTTGATGGAGGCGGGGGAGGTGGTGGAGTTCGGGTTCGCGGCGATGTCCAGGAACGTCTTGAAGCGCGGGTCGTACTTCAGCTTCGGGGACTTCAGGGCCGCCAGCGTGGAGGGCACGTTGTGGATGGCGTTGGAGAAGTTCACCACCGCGTCCGTGTCGGTGGTGATGTACTTCACCAGCTCCCAGGCCGCGTTCTGCTTCTTGCTGGTGGCGGCGATGCCGGTGATGGTGCCGGTGATGTAGCCCTTGCCGTACTGGTCGGCCTGGTTGTCGGGCACGGGCAGCGGGGCGACGCCGATCTCGAAGTCCGGCTTGGCGTCGACGGCCATGCCCAGCCGCCACTCGCCGTCCAGCTGCATCGCGACCTGACCGGTGTGGAAGGGGTGCTTGGGGCCCCACTCGTCGCCGAGCTTGGAGCGGTAGGTCTCCAGCTTCTTGAAGCCGCCGAGTTCGTCGACGAGCTTCTTCTGCAGGGTGAACCCGGCCGCGAAAGCCGGGTCCTTGGCCACGGCCGACTTGCCGCTCCGGTCGAAGTACGTCGGGGAGAACTGGCCGAGGTAGTGCTCGGTCGTCGACTCCCAGCCGTGGTAGTCGGGCATGAAGCCGAGCTGCTTGAAGCTGTCGCCCTGCGGGATCGTCAGCTTCTTGGCGTCCGCCTCGAACTCCGACCAGGTCTTCGGCGGGCTCTTGATCCCGGCCTTCGCGAAGGCCGTCTTGTTGTAGTACAGCCCGTACGCGTCGCCGAGCAGCGGTGCGCTGCAGCGGTTGCCGTCGAACTGGGTGTACTCGTTCATCGCCCGGGGGAAGGTCGTCTCCGGGTCTATCCCGGCCTTCTTGAAGAACGGGTTGAGGTCGACCAGGGCACCAGAGGAGCAGAACTTGCCGACGTTGTTGGTGGTGAAGGAGGAGATCACGTCGGGCGCCTTCTCACCGCCCGTGCGCAGCGCCTGGTTGATCTTGTCGTCGGTCATGTTGCCGACGACGTTCACGTGGATGTTGGGGTGCGCCTTCTCGAAGCCGGCGATCAGGTCCTTGACGCCCTTCACCTCTCCCGGCGCGCTCCAGGCGTGCCAGAAGTTGATGGTCGTCTCCTTCGACGCGTCGTCGCTCGCGCCGGAGTCCGACTGGCCGGTACAGGCGGTGGCGAGAAGGGCCAAGGAGGCGGAGGCGGCCAGTGCGACGGCCACTTTGCGGGATGTTCCGGGCATGACGAGGTCTCCCTAGGACAGGGCGGGGCAGGGACGGGACGAAGAGGGCGGTCCGTGCGGGGCCGGGACCTGACGGTGACGGTCGGTGGGTGTGCGGGCGGGCTCAGCGCGAGGTGTCGAAGACCTCGTCGCGGGTGGTGGCCAGCGCGCTCTCCAGCGCGCCGCGCACCACGGGGTGTTCACGGACGTCGCCCACGACGAGCCGGGGCCGGGAGGCGGCCAGCTCCTCCAGTTCGGCCTGCACCAGCGCGCGCAGCGTCTCGCCGCCCGCGGTCAGTGAGGCGCCGCTGAGGACGACGAGTTCGGGGTCGAGGACGGACACGAGGGAGGCGAGACCGGTCGCGAGATGCGTCGCGTACGTCTCCAGGAGCCGGCGGTCGGGACCGTCGTCCGCCTGCGCGGCGCGGGCCACGAGTGCGGCCGCGACCTCGGCGTAGGGGCCGGACGGGATCTCCTCGACCCCCATCCGGCGGGCCAGCTTGGGGATCGCCTGCGAACCGGCCAGCTCCTGGTAGCCACCGCTGTTGGCCTTGGTGACCTGCCGGACCAGGGGAGTGCCCGGCACCGGCAGGAAGCCGACCTCGCCGGCGCCGCCGGTCCAGCCCCGGTGCAGCCGCCCGCCGAGGACCAGGGCCGCGCCCAGGCCCCCCTCGTTCCACAGCAGTACGAAGTCGCCGTGTCCGCGGGCGGCACCGAGCCGCTGCTCGGCCACGGCCACGAGGTTGACGTCGTTCTCGTACTCCACCGGCATCGGCAGCGTGGCGGCGAGCTCGTCGAGCAGCGCCGGGGTGTGCCAGCCGGGGAGGTGGGAGGCGTAGCGCAGACGGCCGGTGTTGGGGTCGAAGGCGCCGGGGGTGCCGATGACGAGCCGGTGCACGTCGTCCCGGGCCAGGCCGGCCGCCTTCACCGCGCCGTCGAGGGCGTCGGTGACCTGCTGGACGACCGGGGTGCCGGTGCGCCTGCCGGGGGTGGGCAGTTCGTACCGGCCGATGGTGCGGCCGGTGACGTCGGCCACGGCGGCGAGGATGCGTTCGGGGGTGACGTCCAGTCCGGCGGCGTACGCGGCCGCCGGGTTGACCTCGTAGAGCTGGGCGTTGGGGCCCGGCCGGCCCTCCGTGGTGCCGGTGGCCAGGACCAGCCCCGCCGACTCCAGACGGGCCAGCAGCTGCGAGGCGGTCGGCTTGGAGAGGCCGGTGAGTTTGCCGATCCGGGTGCGGGACAGCGGCCCGTGCGCCAGCAGCAGGTCCAGAGCGGCCCGGTCGTTCATGGCGCGCAGGACGCGCGGGGTGCCCGGCGTACCGGCGGTTCCTGCCATGGGGTCGACACCTGCCTCTCGGCCGTACAGCTTCTCAGTGACCTGGTGGGTTCGTCCACGGGTGATCACGGAGGGACCGTTCGAAGATCACTGTTAGGAAAGTTTCCTATCGGGTGGCAGGAACGTAAGCCCAGGGGGAATAAGCCGTCAATAGGGACAGCCCCCGAGGCAACAGACTCGTTACCTGCGGGGGCCGCACGTTACTCGCGGGGGCCGGTCACCGGCCCCCGTCGCGTTCCTACTTCGCCGCCGGGCGCGGGGCCACGATCGGAGAGGCCGCCGCCGACTGGGGGGAGTCGGCGTTGGAGTACACCGACGGGGCCGCCACGGCCGCGACCGCCGTGTCCGCGGCGGCCTCCCCCTCCTCGGGCTGGGCCGTCGCCCCGCCCACGATGCGGATGTCGGCCGCGTCGAAGGCCCGCTTGACGCGCCAGCGCAGTTCGCGGGCGACGGTCAGGGACTTGCCCGGCATCGTCTTCGCGGAGACGTGCACGACCATCGAGTCCAGCAGCACGCTGTCCAGACCCAGGACCTCGATCGGCCCCCACAGGAGCTCGTTCCAGGGCTCCTCCTTGCTCATCTTCTCGGCGACCTCGTCGAGCGTGGCCTTGACCCGGTCCAGGTCCTCGGACGCCTTCACGGTCACGTCGACGCCCGCCGTCGCCCAGCCCTGGGAGAGGTTGCCGATCCGCTTGACCTCGCCGTTGCGGACGTACCAGATCTCGCCGTTGTCACCGCGCAGCTTGGTCACCCGCAGGCCGACCTCGATGACCTCGCCGGAGGCGACACCCGCGTCGATCGAGTCGCCCACGCCGTACTGGTCCTCCAGGATCATGAAGACACCGGAGAGGAAGTCCGTCACCAGGTTGCGGGCGCCGAAACCGATCGCGACACCCGCCACACCGGCCGAGGCCAGCAGCGGGGCCAGGTTGATCTGGAAGGTGCCGAGGATCATCAGCGCGGCCGTGCCGAGGATCAGGAAACTCGCCACCGAGCGCAGGACGGACCCTATGGCCTGCGAGCGCTGGCGCCGGCGCTCCACGTTGACCAGCAGCCCGCCCAGCGCCGTGCCGTCGACGGCCTGCACGGTCCGGGTCATGCGATCGATGAGCTTGGTGATCGCGCGCCGCACCATCACTCTCAGCACACCCGCGATCACCAGGATCAGCAGGACCCTGAGCCCGATCGCGAGCCACGTGGACCAGTTCTGCTCGACCCAGCTGGCGGCGTTGGTCGCACTCTCCTGGGCGTCCTGGAGCGAGGGGACGGCCGGGGTCGTCGACTCGGACGGGGTCGGCGTCGGCGAGGAGCCGACGGCGAGCAGGACGGCGGACAAGGACACGGCAGGTACCTCCAGGTGCTGCGCTTCCGCACCCGGCGGGTGGTCAAGGTCACGAAAAGGTCACCGGGCGGCAGACCCACCACACTAACGGTGCATCGTGTGTGGATCGGTGCGATGTCCGGGGGAGAGACCGTGCTCACCTGGGCATGTACCACCGTGTGGTCGAAAACACTCCCAGCCCGTTACCGGGACATGGTGGCGCTTCCACCAGGCAAGAGGGGAGACTGACTACGGATCGTCCCGGCGCGAGCCACGCGCCGCCGGCGTACAAGGAGGCCATCCGTGCCGCATGTCCTGGTCCTCAACGCGTCGTACGAGCCCCTCGGCGTCGTACCGCTCCGTCGCGCGCTCGTCCTCGTCCTGGAGAACAAGGCGGTCTCCCTCGAGGAATCCGGCGCCTTCATGCACAGCGCCACCGTCACAGTCCCCGCACCCAGCGTGGTCCGGCTCAAGCGATTCGTCCGGGTTCCCTATCGGGGGCCCGTTCCTCTGACCCGCCGGGCGCTCTTCGCGCGTGACGGGGGCCGGTGCATGTACTGCGGTGGCGTCGCAACCAGCGTCGACCACGTCATCCCGCGCAGCCGCGGGGGCAAGCACGTCTGGGACAACGTGGTGGCGTCCTGCCGCCGCTGCAACCACGTGAAGGCCGACCGCCATCTCGTCGAGATCGGCTGGCGGCTGCGCCACAAACCCGCCCCGCCCAACGGCCTGGCCTGGCGCATCATCGGCACGGGCCACCGGGACCCCCGCTGGATGCCGTACCTGCAGCCGTTCGGCGCGGACGACGCCCTGGCCCGGATCGACGGCATCTCCGCCTGAACATCCGGGCTTTCGCACGGGTGGCTCCGGGGGAGCGCGGTGCGCGGCGAGGTGCGGTGGGTTGCCGGTGCGCGGTGAGGTACCGGTGTGCGTTGAGGCGCGGGGGCGTGCGGGGACGCGTGCGCCAGTCGCGGTGATACGCGGCGGCTGGGGCTGAGGCGCGGTGCGCGCCGGGCGGCCGACCTGGCCCCGCACCGACCCCTGGAGCCCCGGCGCACGCCTCCCACGAGCCGAGGCCCACGTCCCCCTGGAACCCGGGCGCATGCCCCCGGGGGGGAGCCCGAGCCCCCGCCCTCTACCCCTGCCGCAGTTCCCCCGGCCGTACCGCTCGGCGCAGCAGGGGCAGGGACGTCGCCGCGGCCGCCAGGCAGGCCGCGTAGACCACGACGGGGACCAGGAGAGCCGCGTACGGCACGGCCGGGTCGGTGTACTCGGTGGCGATCGACGCGTACCAGGCGCCGACCGTCATGCCGCCGGCGCCCGCCACCAGGACGGCCGGGGCGAGCGGCAGCGCCGTCTCCAGGAGCAGCGCCCGGGCCAGCACCCCGTGCGGCACGCCGGCGGCGCTCTGCGCGGCCAGGCCCCGGCGGCGGCCGGCCAGTGACTCGGCGGTGCCGACGGCGAGACCGGACAGGGCGATCGCCAGAGCGAGGAGGATCGCGGCGCCCGTCAGGTTCAGCCCCGTGGTGTAGAAGGACATGTGCCCCCCGAGGCGCCCCGCACGGTCCATGCCGTGGAGGTCGGCGAGGAGTGTCCGCCGGACCCCCACGAAGGCCGTTGCGCTCACCGTCACCAGGAGGACGGCGGCGTGGGTGCGGGCCGCCGCCCACGGGTCGTCGCGCAGTCGTTCCGCCGCGATCAGCGTCACAGCGGTCCGCGCCCGCCGGGAGAGCAGCCGGCCGGCGAGCCCGGCCGAGGCCCCGGCGAGCAGGACCCCGCCCGCTCCGGCCGCCGACAGCAGCCCGACGGCCAGCAGCGGCGCCCGTACGTATCCCCGCGTACTCCCGTGACCGGCGGACGTGCCGGTCACGGCGCCCGCGGCGACCACCGCCACGAGCAGCACCGCCCCCGCGAACAGCAGTCCCGGTCCGCGCCCCGACTCCGGCCGCACCCGTCGTACGGAGCCCAACGGCTCGGCGACGACCCGGCGCAGCGCCGGCACGCCCACCGCGGTGCCCAGCACGGGCACGCCGAGGGCGACGGCCGCGATCCCGGCCCAGGTGAGGCCGGACGGGTGGTCCCACAGGCCCAGCACGCAGGCGACCGCCGCGACGCTGACGAGCGCCGAGCCGAACAGGCAGGCCGGACCACTCTCCAGCGCCGCGATCCGCCGCACCTGCGCGGGTGTCGCCCCGGCCAGCCGCAGCGCGGCCAGCCGCCGGTCGCGGTGCACCGCGCCGATGCGCGCGCACTGGCCCAGGAAGCCGAGCACCGGTACCAGCAGGAGCAGCAGGACGACGATGGCCCCCGAGCGCTGGCCGGGCCCGTTCAGCAGGCCGCCGCCGAAGGGCAGGGCGTGGAAGCCGCGGAGGGAGGCCAGGATCACCGCGGCCAGGGCGAACGCGGTCGCGAGCGCCGAGCCGGCCGCGGTGAGCGACACGCGCCACCACTCGCCGCGGTCGGAGCCGCGGGTGAGCTGCCGGGCCAGGCGCAGATCGGAGCGGACGCTCGTCACGCGGTCACCTCCAGCGGGGACACGGCGCCGTCGGCGAGACGCACCTCGCGGTCCGCGTAGGCGGCCACCTGGGCGTCGTGCGTGACCAGCAGCACGGCGGCGCCGCACTCGCGGGCCGTGTGCACCAGCGCCGTCATCACCTGCTCGCTCGCCAGCGAGTCCAGCGCCCCGGTCGGCTCGTCGGCGAAGACCACCTTCGGGCCGGTGACCAGGGCCCGGGCCAGCGAGGCCCGCTGGGCCTGGCCGCCGCTCAGCTCCCCGGGCCGCAGCCCCGCCTGTCCGCACACCCCGAACCGTTCCAGCCACTCACCGGCCCCGGCGTGGGCCTCGGCGCGGGAGGTGCCCGCGAGCATCAGCGGCAGCGCCACGTTGTCGAGGACGGTCAGTTCCGGGATCAGCTGGCCGAACTGGAAGACCAGACCGAAGTCGGTGCGGCGCAGCTCGCTCAGCCGGTCCTCGGGCAGCCGGTCCAGCCGCCGTCCGCCGTACGTCACCGAGCCCGCGTCGGGGCGGACGATGCCCGCGAGGCAGTGGAGCAGTGTGGACTTCCCGCTGCCGCTCGCCCCGGTGACGGTGAGGATCTCGCCCGCGTGCAGCTCGACCGAGGCGCCGCGCAGGGCCTCGGTCCTGCCGTACGTCCTGACGAGACCGTGGGCGGCCAGCAGCGGTGCCGTGTTCTCCCCGTTGCTCATGCTGTGTCGACCTCCGCGGTCAGGGTGGTGAGCCGGGCCGCCGTGGTGGTCATCCAACGGAGGTCGGCGTCGAGGTGGTTGAGGGCGTAGTCCGCCGAGAGCACGGTCGAGAGGTCCGTGCCGGTGGCCGTCTTGAGGGCCGTGAGCTGGCGCATCCGCTCCATGTGGGCGGTGCGCTGGGCTCTGAGATAGGCGTCCGGGTCGCCGCCGGTGAGGATCGAGACGACGACCTTGGCGAAGATCTCGTTGGTGACGAAGGGCGCGGGCGGGGCGATCTCCCCGGCCCAGTGGGCCAGTTCGCGGTTGCCCTCGGCCGTGGACCGGTACTTCGTCCGCTCGGGCCCGCCGTCGGCGTCGGTGCCGTCGATCTCGGCGAGACCGTCACGGACCAGGCGTTGCAGGGTCGTGTAGACCTGCCCGTAGGCCAGCGGGCGGGCCTGCGGGAATCGTTCGTCGTGGCGTCGCTTGAGGTCGTAGCCATGGCTCGGCCCCGAGGCGAGCAGCCCCAGCAGGATGTGGCGGGTGCTCATGGCGATCATTATGCACTCGATACATGTACTGAGTGAATAGCTGGCGCCGGTCGGTCGGCCGGAAGGCCGCCGGGGAGGGCGAGGCCGACCCGGGAAGGTGGGGCCAAAGGTGCAGAATGTGACCAGTCGCACGTTGTTGTGTTCCGCACGTCTGCTGCCGCGTCCGCTGGGTAGGGCTGCGGTGACCGCCGTCGTACCCGACAAGGAGGCCCCTGTGGCCGCATCGGCACACCTTCTGCTCTCGGCCCTCTCCAAACCGGAGACGCCCGCCGAACCCGAGGCGCACCTGTGCGTCCTCAGCGCGGAGGGCGACCGCGCCGAGGCCCCGCTCACCAGCGAGCCGCCGCTGCCCGACGCCGAGCCGCTCACCAGCGAGCCGCCGCTGTCCGAGGCTTCGGCGCTGACCAGTGAGCCCGCCGCCCACCCGGATCTCGACCACCCGGAGCTGTAGATGACCGCACCCGGGCCGGCCGTACTCCCCGGCGAGGACCTGACCCGGCTCGCCGGGCTGCACGGCGTCGCCACCTCCTACAGTCCCTCCCCGGGCCGCACCGTCGCCGCCTCGGCCACCGCGGTCACCCACACCCTCGCCGCTCTCGGCGTCGACACCGGCACCCCCGAGGCCACCCGGGCCGCCCTCGCCGCCCGCGAGGCCGAACTGGCGGCCCGGCTGCTCCCGCCGACGGTGGTGTGCTGGGCCGGTGCCGCCCCCGACGCGCTCGACGCGCTGCCCGAGGGCACCCGGCTGCGGGTGGAGACCGAACAGGGCGAGACCCGCGCCGGAGCCGACGACCTCCCGCCCGGCGTCCACCGGCTGACCGCGCTCGCACCCGACGGCCGCACCGCCGAAGCCCACCTCGTCGTCGCCCCGGCCCGGCTGCCCGCGCCCGCCGGACGCTCCTACGGCGTGCTCGTCCAGCTCTACTCCCTGCTCTCGCGGCACTCCTGGGGCATGGGCGACCTCGGGGACCTCGGTGAGCTGGCCGGCTGGGCCGGCCGTGCCCTCGGAGCCGGATTCGTGCAGGTCAACCCGCTGCACGCGGCGGTGCTCGGCACCCCCACCGATCCGTCCCCCTACCGCCCCTCCTCACGCCGCTTCCCCGACCCGGTGCACCTGCGGATCGAGGACATCCCCGAGTTCGCGTACGTCACGGACCGGGCCGCCGGACCGGACGGCGCAGGCGGTGCGGGCGCCGACCGGGTGCGCGTCCTGCTGGAGCGGGCCGGCCGGCTGCGAGAGTCGGTGCTGGACAAGGACGCGCTGATCGACCGGGACGCCGTGTGGCAGCTCAAGCGGGAGGCGCTGGAGCTGGTCCGCGAGGTGCCGCTCGGGCCCGGCCGCCGCGCCGCCTACGCCGACTTCCTCGCCCGCGAGGGCCAGGCCCTGGAGGACCACGCCACCTGGTGCGCGCTCGCGGAGGTGCACGGCCCGGACTGGCACCGGTGGCCCGCCGGCCTGCGCGACCCCCGCTCCGCCGAGACGCGGCGCGCCCGCACCGAGCTGCTGGACCGGGTCGACTTCTGGTCGTGGCTCGCCTGGCTCACCGACGCCCAGCTCACCGCCACCCAGCGCGTCGCGCGCGAGGCCGGGATGCCGGTCGGGATCGTGCACGACCTCGCGGTCGGGGTGCACCCGCAGGGCGCCGACGCCTGGGCGCAGCAGGAGTACTTCGCCGCCGGGATGTCGGTGGGCGCCCCGCCGGACGCCTTCAACGCGCGCGGCCAGGACTGGGGTCTGCCGCCCTGGCGCCCCGACCGGCTGGCCGAGTCGGGCTACGCGCCGTTCCGGCGGCTGCTGCGCGCCCTCTTCCGATTCGCGGGCGCCCTGCGCATCGACCACGTCATGGGCCTGTTCCGCCTGTGGTGGGTCCCCCAGGGCCTGCCGCCCACCGAGGGCACCTACGTCCGCTACGACGCCGAGGCCATGCTCGCCGTCCTGGTGCTGGAGGCCTCGCGGGCGGGGGCGCTGGTGATCGGGGAGGACCTCGGCACCGTCGAGCCCGGGGTGCGCGAGACGCTGCGCGAGCGCGGGGTCCTCGGCACCTCGGTGCTGTGGTTCGAGCGCGACTGGGAGGGCGACGGCCGACCGCTGGCGCCCGACCGCTGGCGCTCCGACTGCCTGGCCACCGCCACCACCCACGACCTGCCGTCCACGGCGGCCCGTCTCACCGGTGAGCACGTCGAACTCCGCGACCGCCTGGGTCTGTTGACCCGTCCGCTGGAAGAGGAGCGCGCGGAGGCGGCGGCCGACATCGGTGAGTGGCTGGAGGTGCTGGCCCGGCTGGGGCTGCTGCGAGGGACCGGCGGCGCGAGCGCCTCCTCCGAGGAGGCCGAGGTCCAGGCGGTCCACCGCTTCCTGCTCGGAACCCCCGCGCGCATGGTCGGCGTGTGGCTGCCGGACACGGTCGGCGACCGGCGTCCGCAGAACCTGCCGGGGACGTGGGACCAGTACCCGAACTGGCGTCTGCCGATCGCCGACGCGGAGGGCCGGCCGGTGACCCTGGAGGAGCTGGCGGCCTCGCCCAGGCTGCACGCGCTGATGGACGTCCTGCGGGAGCAGGCACCGGGGACGGGCATGTGACCGGGGCCGCGGGACCGTCCCGCCGCCCCCGTACGGCACCCCCCGGACGCGCGCCCCGCGCGGCCGTTCGCTACGTTGGCCCTGTGGACAAGAAGAACGCCCTGCGCGCCGGCGCCCTGGCTGCCGGTACGACGCTGATGATGCTGCTCATGACGTCTCCCGCGCTCGCGCTGACCCGCGACGACGGCGACGACCCCGGCAAGGGCCTCAGCGTCATCGAGACGCTGGGCCTCTACGTGCTGGCCCCGCTCGCCCTGTTCGGGATCATCGCGGGTCTCGTGATGGTCCTGGACAAGTCCACGGACCGTCAGCCCAAGGAGAGGGCCAGGGCGAAGGCCTGACCCGGGCGAAAGCCCCGGAAGGGGCCGGGCTCCGGTCCGGCCGTGCGCTCCGACGAGGGCGCCGACCCCGCCCCGCGTACGCGCCGACGGCCGTACGGGGGTGTGGCCGGCGCCCTCGATGCGTTCCGGATGAGGCGGGCGGGATGTCCGGCGCCCGGTGGGACGTGCGGCGGGCGTCCGCCTTGTGGCGTCGCCCCGTCCCCGCGTGACGCGACTCCCGGAGGTACCCGTGGCCGAAGACGTCTGCCGCAGCTGCGGCAAGCCGCTCGCGGCGCGCGCGGGCCGTACGGGACGCAGCTCCGTCCACTGCTCCGCCGCCTGCCGGCAGCGGGCGTACCGGGAGCGGCAGGCCCCCGCCGGGGTGAGCGTCGCGGGGCTGATCGACGACATCGGGCGGCCCGGGCCGCCGCCCGCCGGATGGCCGGACGCGGCTCCGGGGTGATCCTCACCCTCAACAGTGGTTCCGCGCACGGCAGTCCGATGACGGGCGGCACCGGCGCCGCGGACGCCGCGACCGACACCCTGGTGCGCGACCTGGCCATCGAACTCGGTCCGCGCGGAGTGCGGGCGGTGTGGGACTGTGGGCGGCCGGCGTGCCCGAGACGCTGACCCGGAAGAAGCTGAGCGCCGTCAACGCCGACCTGTCCCTCGACGACGCCGCCCTCCGGGGGCCGCTCGCCGACCGGGCCGGCCTGCGGATGACCCGCCGCGACCCGACGCCCGCCGAGATCGCGGCCACCGCCGTCTTCGTCGCCTCCGACCACGCCGGCGGCGTCACCGGCATCTTCGTCGACGTCACCGGCGTGATGTTCCCCGGCTGAGCCGCCGTAGGACCGGCCCGGTGCGCGGTGGGCGGACGACCTGACCGGCCGTCCGC